>JAMOAF010000851.1 GCA_023621895.1 Planctomycetota bacterium | reverse complement strand
GGCCGTCAAGACCGGGAAGGTCTCCTTGAAGCGGCGTTCGATATGCGTCTGCAAACGGCCGGCCGCGTAAAGTTCCTGTTCCGAAGCGCCGGGTGCAACAACAATGGCCGCCGTTTGCGCCGTACCCAAAACCAGTCTGTCGCCCGAGGCCCTGTACTCCTTCGGGCGCGGGACCATCGGGCAGTCCTCTGCAACGACAACTGCGCTCAAACAAAACAACGCGCAAGAAAGAAGTGTGGTCTTCATATGTACTCCTCTGAAAGCGATTCTGACTTCTCACCGAGGCTGCGACACTTCCGTCAGCCACTCAACGACTGCGGTCTTGATTTTCCGCGACGCTTCGACCTCCAGATAGCTGCTGGTTGCCCGCCACGTCTCGTAGCCGCCCAACGCGTGCTGCTCCGGCGTCGGCAAATAGCCATCGTCAGCGATGGGGTTGTCAGCCACATGGGACGCGCCCCCTTTGTAGTAAGAGGTCGTGACGGGATGAAAGCCCAAGCGGCATTGTCCATCCCAGTTGTCATGCGTGTCAACCGGCAGCTTCTTGGCAACGCGCGCGGCGTTCGTTCCAAGCTTGCCTCGCTGGGACCCCGGCGGACACCATCTCATCGCACCAGCAGGACGCGGTCCACGAGGACCTGGGGGGTGGCCTGGGAATCCTTCTGGTACGGACTGCCGACGAGCTTGATGGAGGCGTAGACGTTCCACTGGTTATCGGCTTCGGGGAGGTAGGCGGAGTCGATGCCGATGCTCAGCAGCCAGCTCCAGTGCACCCAGAGGATCGTCGTCGGCTCGATCGCGAATTTGCCGAGATGATAGAGGTGGAATTTGCCGTCCTGGGGGATCTCGGCCTGCGGGATCGTGCGGTTGGCGAGGAATTTTCTCTGGGCGCGGTTGTAGACGCCGAGGTTGAAGGGACGGGCGTGGTACTCGCGGCCTTCGCCCGCGGGGAGGATACCGGCCTTGCCGCCCAGGCCGTCGGGATCGGCGACGACCTTGATGCCGCCGCGGAAGCTGGCCCAGTTGATGTCGACGACCTCCCGGTCCTTGAACTCGGCGGGAAGCTGCATGGCCTTGCCGGTGAATTGCAGCTTCTCGGTTTCGATCCGGAGCTTGGCCTCGGCCCGCTTCGCGCTATCGCGGAGATACGCCTCGGAGTTGTAGAAGATCTCCGCTTGCAGGAGCGAGTTCTTCTCGTAGCGGCCGAAAAGCGTCAGGAGGTCGGCGGGCGGATTGCCGCCGGCAGGGAGCTTGTCCTGATAGCGACGGTGGAGATTGAGCAGGGCCGCATCGGCCGGGACGCGCTCGCGGCCGATGTTCTCGAGCAGCGCCGGGTCGCCGGCGGCCAGGCGTTCGGCTTCGTCGAGCAGGCCGTTGACGGTGGCGAAGAAGCCGCGGTCAAGATAAGCCAGGGCGTTGGGCGTGGTCAGCCCGAGGGCCGCGTCAGCGGCCTTTTCGCGGTCCTGGAGGTAGTTGATGAACTTGAGCATCGGCGCGGCGGCAGGCCCGTAGAAAGCCTTGCAGAAACGCTCCGCCAGTTGGTCGTAGGACTGGTCGGGGTCCTGCATCATCTTCAGCCCAAACCAGACTTTGAAGGGGAAGAAGCTGGTCACGTCCGCGGCCTCGCACTCGACGAACAGCGTTTTGACGTGGTGGTCGCGGTAGAATCGCAGGTCCTCCTGGAGATGCCGCGCGTTGAGGTACGGCGGATGATAGGGCTTGGTGTAGAGGATCCAGTAATCCCAGACGGCCAGGTTCGGGGAGATCTCCGCCCAGCGGACGAAGTTGTCGTGGTAGTCCTGGTTGCGCGGATGGCTGACGGGGAATTGGGTGTCGGCCTTGCCGGACGGAGAGAACTCGCAGCCCAGTTTGCAGACGCGGATCAGCACGTTGCCGGCCGGCTTGATATGCTTGGGCGCATCGAGCGTGAAGGTGTAGGCGAACGTCTGGACGTAGATGTCGGGGTAATCTCTGGCGATGTCGGCCGCGACGAAGTTGATGAAGTCCAGGAGAACACCGCTGTACGCGCCCTCGCGCTCGAGCACGGCCAGGCAGCCCGGGCACTGGCATTCGCCGTGGCAGTCATTGTGGCTGATGTCGTAGATCCGCGGATAGAGGGCCGGCGAGGCGGCCTGCTCGCGATCGCGCCGGATGAACGCACGAAGTTGCGCGCAGACGGCCTTGCGCACCTCCGGGTTGGTCAGGCAGATTTGCGAGGGCCCCGAACCCGAGGTCGACCGCACGCGCTGGCCCTTCTTGTTCAGGGCGAACCATTCGTCGGGCCAGTCCTTGGTGGTGTAGGCGTGGAACGTATGACAGCCCCCGGGCGAGCCATGGGGCTCGCAGCCGCCCAGCTCTTCGGGGATGTGGATCTGGGCGTTCATCTTGTTGCGCACGAGGAACCGAATCGTGGCGTTCGACAGGCCGGCGCCGCTGTAGATGCAGCGGTTCATGATGGCCGGTTTGGCACGCACATTCCACGAGATCGCCTGGCGGCCAAGCGTGGGAACGCATTCGGACTCGACGTCGGGCCAAGTGACGCCGAGCCGTTCGAGCAGGTCGTAGACGCCATACAGCGTGCCGCGAGGACGCCCGCCGGCAATGATGAAGTTTCCATCTCTGGCCCGAAGAATCCACTCCTCCCTGTCAAGCTCTCCGCAATCGATGCCCGCCTGTTTGGCCAGCGCGGTCGGGCCGACGTAGATGGCGGACCTGGCCGCCTTGGCCTCGGCAGCGATCACGCACGGCACGCCGGTCATTTTACTCAGATACGTGTTGAGCTCCTTGGCGGCCGTCTGCTCGGCGATGGTCGGCGAGTCGGCGAGGACGATGGTCACTGGGCGGCTCTTTTCGAGGACGAAGACGTCTTCCCCGGCGGCAACGGGAGCAAGGAAGGCGAACGTCAAGACGAAGGTGGCGACTCGATGCATGGCGGGGCTCTCTTGGGGTCGTGGAAGGCGGGGGCAGGGGACGCTGGCGGGGCCGACAAAACGCGAACATCGGCTGAGTTGGAAGCTGATCCTGATTTCCTTCCGGAGAACAGGGAGACTGATGGCAGAAAGATGGTCAATTACCGCTGCTTTCGCAGGGACATTCTTCTGCCTTCAATCTTTCTGCCAATCGGTTTTTAAAACGGTCATTTCTCCGGTACAATTTACGCACACGTCGGGCCGGCGCCAACAGCCGCCAGGCGAGACGCCTGCCCCACCTGAAAAATGGGCGGGGTTCTGAGAGTCGCTGCCTGCGGATTCGTAAACACAGTTCTGGAGAAGGCAATGCAGCGGACACACCTTTGGATCGGCGCGGCGGTCGCCGGCGATGCGCTCGCCGCGGCTGCCGTGGACAGCGTAGGGTGCCCGTTGCTCCCTGCGGCGACATAGCACACGAGTTCGTTCCAGCCGGCCTTCAGCGGCGCCTTCGCCTTGCGCTCGAAGTTGATGCCGAAGGTCCGCGGATTGGACGTGGTCCGGAACACCTGGACACCGTTGACATTCACTTGAATCCACCAGTCGGCGCCGGCATCACTTAACCACCAGACGCGTTTCCACGTGCAGCCCCGAACAGCGCTCGGTGACGGTCACGCGGTATTGGCCGGCAGCGTCGTTGAGCGCGGGACGGAAGGGCACCGTGGCCCGCCCCCGTTCGAGTCGGTACAGTCCCGACTCGTCGTGCGGCTGCCCCGCGGGGTCGACGATCCGCACGTCGGCGAGCTGGCGTCCGCTGACGGGCTTCCCGGCGGCGTCCAGCAGCGTCACCAGCAGCGTCCCGCATGACCCGCGCGTGAAAGCGGGCCCGCCCGTCACGGCCAACTGCCCGAACGCTCCGGGATAGACGCACAGCAGCCGTCCCCCGGCCGCGGGCAGAGCCACGTCGACCGCCAGCCGCCCGTCCTTTACCTCCGCGGCCAACGGCTTCGAGGTGACGAACTCGTAGACCACGCTCCCGGCCGGCGCGGCAATGCTCACGCGGGCCGTTTGCGGCTTGCCGTACGGCTTCCAATCCGGTTTCTTGGTCCATTGGCTGTAGGGCCCTGTCTGGCGGTTGTTGTTGACCACGACCACGTACTTGATTCCATCGGCTTCGCGGGTGTTGACCAGCAGCGGGCCCTCGCTCCCCTGCGCGGACACAGCGAGCTCGGGCCGCGCGGTTTCGTGGAGCTCGGCGAGCAGGCCGCGGACCTCCGCGAAGTAAGCGTCCTGCTTTTCCTTGGGGAATGTCCACCAGTACTCGTACTTCATCTTCAGGCTCGTCATCCGCGGGTAGCTCTGTTTGCAGTAGGAGTCCACCACGATCCGGGCGCCCGCCTCGGCGGCCGCCAGCAACTCCCGGTAGACCTGCTCCTGGACGCACATCGCCGCGGGGAAGAAGATGACCTTGTACTTGGCAAGATTCCCGGGCGTGACGTCGTAATCGGTGAGGATGTCGTAGGGGATCCCGGAGTTGGCGAGCACCTTCTTCCACATGTTGGGATAGTGCGTCACGCCCCAGTTCCAGCCGCCCTCGCCCGCGACGAACCAGAGCGTGCTCTGGGGCAGCAGCAGGGCCATGGGGCGCTGGGCATTGGGGACGCCCTGGAGCATCGTTCCCAGCGGGCCGATTTCCTCCTTCAAGGCCCGGCCCAGCGCCTGCGTGCTGCCGGGCACCGCATAGCGGCCGTTCTGGCTCCGCTCGCCGTCGAAATAGCCGTTCACGTCCCAGTAGTAGAGCGCGTCGGAGGGGACGAGGCCCGTCGCCACCCAGGCCTGGCCGATGGCGTCGTCCGGCGTGGGCGCCAGGTTCTTCTCCTTCCCGTCCGGCTCGGTGGTCTCGACGGAAACGTAGTTCAGCCCCAGCGTCGCCTCATAAGGCTTGCCGGCGCTGTGCATGATGAATGATGCCTGCTGGAGTTCGTTCCAGATGACGGTGGGGTCCGTGGAGTACGACCAGGAACCGCCGGCATCCAGCTCGTTGTACTGCCCCCGCGACTGAACGGCATCCGTCCACGTGCTGACGTCCAAGCGGACGCCTTTGACCGCCCGGGCCACTTTGAAGTTGTTCTGCCAGTTGAGGCTGCCGCCCTCCTCCCACCACCACAGAAAGCGGAAGGTCTCCGGCACGGTGCGATAGACGCCGTCCGCCCCCGGCTTCTGGCCGGCCGGGAAACTGCACATGATGTGGTTGTGGGAGGAGCCGAACTTCCAACCTTCGGCGGGGACGGGCGCCCCGAATTCCTTGAGCACGTAGGCATCGAACTCTGCCCTGCGAGCCTCATTGTCAGGCAGGCCGCCGGCCCCGGTTTCCGAGTTGAGGAGCATGCGCCACCAGTTCGGCATCATGGCAATCTGCGGGGCCATGGCTCGAGCGGCATCGTCGCCGCCCCGGAAATGCCAGTCGAACGAGAATCCCAGGGCGCCCAGCCGCTCGACCGTGCCGGGTTCCGCAGCGGCGTTGATCGCGTTCAGCCCCAGGTCCCGGTAATATTGGAGTTCGGCCGCAGTCAGCCCTCCGTTCCAGGTGGAGATCAGGAAATTGTCGTCCCGCAAAGCGGGAACGACCTGCACCGGGAATTCGCGATAGGCGATCGGGTCGCCGTCGGCCCGCGAGACGGCCACGCGAACGACATAGTCGCCCGGCTTCAGCCGCGCCGGCGCGAAGTCGAGGACGGCGGTCCCACGCCCCTGGTCGAGCGTGACCTGGCTGGTGCCTGCAACGAGGTCACCGAGGGCCCAGTCCACCGTCAGCGGCGTGTTCGGAAGTCCGGCGCCGGCGATCGGCACCTCGAACCGCGCAGCCGTCTCGTCGCGGTAGAAAACGCTGCGCGGGCCGGCGGCCAGGGCCGCCCGTGCCGCGCCGGCCCGCAGTTCGGCGTCGCCCCGGGCTAGTTGAGCGATCTCCTCTGGCGCGAGCGCCCGCCGGAAAACGGCGAATTCATCCAGCACGGAGTTGGCGAACTGCTCTCGCCCGCGCCCGATTCGCAGGGCATAGGTGTCCACCAGGCCGCTGATGTCCGGGTTTTGGTGGAGGAAGTTGAGCACCGGCTGGCCGTCCCGGTACACGACGGCCGCCTGCTCGTTCCAGACCACCGCGAGGTGGTGCCACTGGCCATCGGTGGCCGGGAGCACTCGGTTGCCGGTGTAGACGGGGATGACCTTGCCCTCCTCGTTCACGTTTCGACCGGCGTGAACGGTGTAGGTGCTCAGATCCCACTGCGGATCGGTCCAGCCGCGCAGGAAGCCAAACCAATCGATCGCCCCCGGACCCTGGAGGTTGCAGTCCGAAGGAGGCGTCCGGGTCCAGAAGGCCACCGTGCCCGCGGTGCACGGAAAGGCCCGCAGCAGGCTCGGTGTGGAGAAACTCAGGCCCGTGCCGGGGACGCTCGTGCCGCCGGGCGTCCACGTGGTGGGCAGCAGCCGCTGATGGGGGTAGTAGAGGCAAGACTCGAACTGCAAGCCGTCGGCCAGGAGCTGGGCTTCGCCGTCGCCGGCCAGCGCGATGCTCAGTGTGGCCGTCCGCACGGGCAGGCGTCTGTCGCCCGTCGCCGTGCAGGCCACCCGCTGCCACGTGCCGGTGAGCGCGACCTCCTGTGGCTCGCTGGTGTCCGCCTTGCGATCGGCAGCCGGCTGCTTCGTCTTCGGATCGATCAACTCGGTTGGGGCAAAGTGCAGTTGCAGCCGGACTTTCGTGTCCTGGGGACCCTTGAGATAGCAGGAGGCCAGCAGGGTGACGGTCGGCTGATGCCCGGCGCCGTAACGGAGGACTTCGACCTCGACGGGGACCGTCGCGAAGCCGGCACCGGCGCCCTTGCAGGAGACGGACAGGACGCGCTGGCCGAAGGCGGTCTCGGCCGGCAGGCTCTCGAGCACCGCGTGGGCGTGTTTGACGAAGCCGGAGATGTCCGTTTCCACGTCGGCCATCGCCGGGGGAAGATAGTTGCACTGCGGCAGCTCGAAGTAGTAACCGCGGCCGAACCGGCCCGGAGCGAAGTGCCGCTTTTCCAGGCTGATCGGAATCCAGCCGCCGTCGCGGACGAGCATCATGTCCGGCTGCTCGAAGTTCAGGAGCCAGAGCAGGTCCTGCTCCATCGGCGAGAGCTTGGCCCCGGCGGCCTCGCGCGCCGCCGCCGCGCGATCCAGCCGCGCGCCCCTCGCCTCCTTCGTGTCCCCGCCGGGCGCGGTTGCCACGGCGACCGAGGCGGTCGTCACCAGCAGAATGAACGCCACGTCAAGGCACTTCATCTTCATATCGTTCCTTTCGGTCGGCTGGCAAGGTCGCGCTGCGGTCCACGTTCACTCAGGAGGAACGTGAGACGGGTGGGAAAGCCTTTCGACCAGCCACTGGCGGCGCAAGGCATCGACCGTGTAGCGGATGTTGGCCCAGCCTTGCAGCGCGCCGGCCGCGACGCGAGCGACGTCTTCGTCGGACATCCCGGGCTTCACCAGCGGCGCCAGCGCGTCGAGCTTCTCCACCAGCGGCTTGACGCGCACCTGGTAGAATTCGGGGTCGCCCAGCACCGGGTCCTGCCAGAAGTCGAGAATCCCGGCGTGTTCGGCTCTCGTAGCCTTCTCCGCCTTGTACGCCGCGAGCACGGTGAAGATCCGATGACGCAGAATCGCCGTGCGAGCGGATGCGGGCAGCTCGAACACGAGCCTTCCCCAGGTGGAGCGGCCGTGGATGGACTCGGTGCCGTTCCAGGCGAAGTTGCCCTGTCTGGCCCACAGCACGGTTTCGAACTCCCATTCCGAGCCGTTGCTCGGGAGCGCGTACCCGTACGCGTTCCAGGAGAGAAAAACATAGCTCACCACGCGGTCGTCAGAGAACCTCTGCTCCCTGCGGTACAGGTCGGGCCGGTCGGTCTTGATGCAGGTGAATTCAGGACCGTCGTACGTCAGGTTGGCGAACGAGAGCCGGCCGGTCCCAACGTCGATCAGCAGGCAGGTGTGGGCGCGGTTTTCGCCGGGCGCCAGGTAGATTTCGTAGCTTCCGCCGCCGAGCAAGCGCGCCTCGATGTCCCTGGCGCGCGGATCTGTGTATTCGAAACGGAAGTGGATGCCGAATTCGTCGCAGAGCACGCCGAGCGAGGCGCCGAGCTTCTCGGCTTCGTCCTTCCCGGCCGCCGCCGATCCCGCGCCGGCTCCGCCGCGGCTGCCGGTGGTGACGTCGGTTGCGAGGAAGTCCATGCTGCCGCCGTAGGCGCGGTCCAGCGGCTGGAGCACCGGGCGCTCGGCTTCGGCAATCGCGTCCCAGTCGCTCAGGCCGGAGACCGGTGCGGCGCGGTAGCGCACGCGGTACTCCTTGCGCGGGGATGGCACGCGCAGCGAAGCCACGTAGGCCGCCACGCCGCGTGCGAAGTTCTCGCGGCGTGCAAGCTGCGCCAGCGACCCGATGCGGTAGAGCCGCTCCACGGCGTCGGCCGTCGCGAGCTTCAGTCCGGGGTCTTTCTTTTCCAACTCCTTGACCGCCTCTTCCGAAGCCGACTTGATCGTCTTGGCCAGCGCCTCCGGCTGGCCTTCGCCGGCCGCCGTCGGCAGCAGCCGCGCCGCCAGCCGCAACTGGTACGCCTCGGCCGGCTCGAGTCCCTCCCCGGCCAGCGCGTCGCGGGCGATGTCCGCCGCCGCGGCCAAATCGCCCAGGCCGGCGCACGCCGTGATGCCGGCCTGCGCGAGCTTGAAATCCGGGACCGGCACAAGCCGCCGCGCCAGCCTGTAGCAGCGCAGGGCGTTGGCGAAGTCGCCGTAGTAGAGGAAGGCGGGCTGCTGCGCCGTGACGATCGGGTTTTGGAGGAGCCTGAGGGCCGCGCTGGCGTTCGCGCTGGCGTACTGGTCGAAGTATTTCTCGATCGCGTCCATGTTTCCGGGCGTCGCGTCGAGCAGCTTTTCATAAGCCTGGCGTCTGCCGGCGTCCCACGGTTTTCCGTCCGGCATCGGCGTCGCAAGGAGCTTCAGCCTGACCTCGCGGGCCTTGTCCTTCTGCATGGCCATGTCGAGCGCGTTGGCGGCGTCGGCGGGGCGGCCCGCGGCGAGATACATGTCGGCGGCGTCGGTGGCGCGGCCGAATGATATCAGGAGTTCTCCGCGGAGGTTCTCGGCGAGGTTCGCGGCGGCCGGTGTCGCGTTGAGGCGGGGTATTTCGCGGCAGAGCGTCAGTGCGCCGTCCTGGTCGCCGGCCAGAACGCGGAGGCGCGCCACGGCGCCGACGGCACTGGCGGCCTCGTTGGCGCCGATTTGCGGGATGCCCCACGGTTCGCGCAGGACGGCCTCGGCGGCGGCGAAGTCGCCGGAGTCGATCAGCGGGGCGGCCAGGTTCGACGCAGCGTCCACCCGGATTGAGGCCGGCGCGCTGCTATCGGAAAGCAGCGCGCGCGCCGTGGCGGCGCGCAGCGGGGCGTCGCCGGCTTCGCGCGCCACGCGCATGAGCCGATAGCGGATCTCGATGGCGTCGCGCGGCGCGGTCGCCGCGTGTTCTTCCAGAAACGCCCGTGCATAAGCGATTGTCTCGGCGCGTTTTGCCGCGTCGCGCGTGCCATACTGCGTCTCCAGCAACAGCCACACGGCCCGGGCGCGGTAGGTGCCCGGGATGCCGGCGTTTTCGGCCAGCTCGCGGCATCTGCGCTCCACGAGGGCGGCGTCCACGGGGTTGATCCCGCGCAGCACGCTGATCCGGTCGCAGGAGAACCGCCCGCGCCAATCGGCGTCCAGACCGGATTTGGCGGCGAGGGCGGCATCGAGGAACTCGGCGGCCAGCGCCGGCCGGCCGAGTTTCCCGCGGATGCTGTTCAGCGCGTCCTGGATGCCTTTGGCCTTGGCGTTGGCGTCCATCTGGGTGCTGGCAAGATTGGCGAGGGCGGCGACGGCGTCCGGCGGGAATTCCGCGGCCGCAAAGGCCCGGAGCGGAACGAGGGACAGGATCAACAACGCCGCCGCGGACAAGCCGGAAAGGCAGCGGATGGCGGCGCCGACTGGGTAATGAATCGTTCCTGTAGGCATGCCCAACTCCTTTGCCCGGTGTGCTGCGTTGGCCGCGATCAGCGGACGCCCGGCAGCGACGCCAGTTGTATAATCATGCGGATCATTTCGAGACGCGCGGTGCAGAGGTCGGCGCTGTCCTTGTCGAACATCGCGAACCACTGCAATGCCCTGCGCCCGGCGTAGACGGTGTCGAGATTCGTCGCTGCCGCCGCCTTGACGGCCAGTCCGTGCAGGAGCGTGGCGTAACGGATATCGTCCACGCCCTCGCGGAAGCCCTCCCACTGGAGCGTGTCGATGACGCCGTCGGCCGTGCCGTAGACGAAGACCATGGGACGGTACGTCGTGGCGTCGTCGTCGTACGGGCCGAGGTGGTGCGCGTAATTGCACAGCGCGCTGTAGCCGGAGAGGTACGGCGCCAGGCCGTTCTGGCGGCGGTTGTAGTCCGGGTTCTCCGCCCCGACGTGTTGCACCGCGTACCAGGCAACGTGCGCATGGTGGACCTGGTTCCAGAGGCGGGTGGAGGAATCATCGGCGGGGTCCTTGGCGACGTTGTGCCAGTCGAGCACGTAGCCGGTCTTGTAGAAGACGCTGTTTCCGCCGGCGAGGATGAACTTGAATCCTTCGCGCTGGTACGCCTCGAAGACTGGCCGCGCGTTGACAAGCCATTGGGCCCCCGGCTCGTCGCCGTAGCCGATCAGCACGTTGTGGTGGCCGACATGGCGATCGAACCATTCGCGCTGGCCGCGCGCGGCGAGCGCCAAGTCGCGCGGAGAGCCTTGGGCGTTGTGCTGCGGAGAGAGCCCGCCCAGGAGGACATCCGTCCTCATGCCGGCCTCCTTCATGGCCGCGATGGCTTCGAGCGTCTCGGCGTTGCAGTTGCCGCGGTTCCAGTGCATCGTCTGGCCGTGCGCCACGTGGTTGCGCAGGATCGCCACGAGCTGCCGGCGCGCCAGTTCGGCGTCTCCGCCGTTCTCCTCCTTGATCATGTCGATGTTGATGTACGTGTAGGAGGCGACCAGGAAATCGCGCTGGGGGTCGCAGTACGCCTTCGGCGCGGGCAGCACGAACGGCAGCACGCGCAGCGTCACCGGAATTGAGGCCAGCGCCTGCCCTTTTTTGGAGATCCCGATCGAACCGGAATACGTCCCCGGCTCTGCGTCTTCGCGGACGTGCGCCGTGAGGAAGAACTGCACGAAGCGCCCGCGTGGAAGCGCCACGGGACGCAGGGACGCGGCATCGGCGAAGCCGGGCTTCATCGGCGCGAACGTGTACGTCCGGCGGTAGTGGTCGAGGAACCGGCGGTTCATCTGGCGCGGTGGGTTGATCCACATCTCTTCCGGCCGCCCGCCGCCCGGCGCAGTGATGCGGGCGTAATTGGCCTCCTGGGACTCGTCGACGCGTATCAGGTCCTCGTCGTGGAGCAGCAACTCGGGGACGAGCTTGAATCCGGTGTCGCCGAAATAGTTGAACCACGCATTGCGGTTCTGGTACCAGACCTTGACGAGCCGCAGATCGAGGTCGGCGGCGGGGAACTCAGCGCCGTTTTTGGTCTTCAGCGGCCCGACCGAGAAGTCGCACTTGCCGAGGTCGCCCAGCGCGCAGACCACGAACGAGCCCGGCTCGTATTCGCCGCGTGCGGCGACGATCGCCACCGCGGCGCCCGGCGCGCCGTCCGCCGGATAGGCGTCCGGCAGCCGCTGCACCCCGCTCATGGCCGGCACCGCGTAATGGACGACCGGACCGGTCGGCGGGGCGTTGAGAAAATCGCCTGCGACGCGCACGGCATTGGCGGCCGCCGTGCGGCCGGCGTCCGTCTTCCGGTCGCCGGTGGAGTCCTTCAAGTAGTTACTGAGAATTCCCGGCATTCCGGGAGACCTGAGCAACGTCTCGGCTTCGCCGAAGGCGTCGGCAGCGGCCGCGCGGGACGCCGGGAGGAAGGTCGCCGCCGCGACCACTGCCATCCACGCGGCGAGGATGCCGAGCAAAACGCCAAGCCAACTGCGGACCTCTCTGCCGGAGAACAACTTCGGACTCATGGTTGGCACCCTATCTGACTATTCCTGTTATCTGGCCGACTTCGATGCCGGCGTCGACCCGCGCTCGCACTGCCCCACGGGAGGAATCCACAGCCCGGAGCGCAGACGCACGAGCCTGTCCGGCGTGATCGTGACAGAGACTCAATCGAGCTTGCCGGCGATGAACTGCTGGTAGCGTTCGGCCACGCGGCCGGTCGTCGCGTCGCCGGAGTGGACGAGGATGCCCACGTGCTGCTTGAGCGACTCGCCCTTCTTGAGTACGAAGGGCACGCCGCTCTGGGCGTCGGGCCGGCGGGGGCCGAAGGTGCCGTAGTCGCGCACCAGCCACAGGGGCGGCGATGCGCGATCGGCCACCGGGAAGACCGCCAGCCCCTCCGTGACGCCGTCCACGCAATTCGAGCAGTCCACCCACAGGGCGCGCTTCTCATGGGTCCCCTCCTCGTTGATGCCGCCGGCCGAGTTGGTGATCGTGCCGCCGGCCGCGACGCCAAACTTCGCGTGCATCCGCACGTAGGGCCAGGCGTAATGGTTCCACTCGCTGACGATCCGCATGTCGCCGTAGGTCGCCTGGACCTCGAATTGCAGGTCGAGCAAGTACTCGCCCCGACCCAAGGGCACGATGCGCAGCCGGCGCTGTTCGTCCAGGACGCGCAGTTGGCCGAAATCGGCCAGCCAGGTGGCCAGGGTCCGGATGGTCGCCTTGCCGCCGGCCACGTCCTCGCCCAGGAACTTCACGTGGCGGATGCAATCGCGGAACCCCTTGGCGGTCCGTTTGGAATCCTCCGTGAGCCCGATCGCATAAAAGGAGATCGGCTCGTGGTTGGGCGGCTGCACGATGTCGTTGACCCAGATCGAACGATGGTGCGAGTGGCGATCGTCGGGGTACTGGACCGTCAAGGGTTTGCCGGACGGGCTGCGGACCGGGTAGTAGTGCGGGAAGTCGAGGTCGGCGGCGTATTGGTAGGCCACGGCCTCGCGGCCGTCGATCAAGACCTGCAACTGCCCCTGGCGATCGTCACGCTTCAGTTCGATCGACGGAGCCGGCGCGGCCGTCTGGGCGACGGCCACTACGCTGTGCAACAACAACAGGCTAGCGGACACGAGGGCAATCGAGAGCACTTTCATCCAAGATCCTCCTCGTTTCTGTCGTAGGAGTTCACGCTTTAGCCCGCCGAGCAAGCTCTGCCCGCCATCAGACACACGCCAAAGCGTGAACTCCAACTGGATCAGCTTCTTAACAGGGTTGATTACTTCAAACTGGCCCAGGGCTCCGCCGTCGCCACCCGGTCTCTGACGCGTGACCTCGGCCCCGTGGTCAACGGCAATCTGGTCGATTGTACCATCCGGCAAAGTGCTTTGCACCCGTACCGGCCCGTGGCCGGCACGGAGACCTATGTCAGTCTCTGGCACAAGAAGAAGCCACCGGTCATCCACCGCTTCACCAAGGACGCCCACGGCCGGCCGGCGCTGCAACCGGTCGTGATCGGCCCGCAGGGCGGCCGCGCCGATGCCCCTCGAGGCGATCCTTGCGATCTCCGATTTGGGCGGCGCTGGGCGTGGAGCGATTCTGCAAGTCCAGTGGCGTCGCGGTACGGCAAAGGATCACTACCTCGGCAAATACCGCTCGAAAAGCGGGTTCTTTTCAACGCCATCCGCGCCTCGCGCAAGGCGTTGGCTACTCCGCCTCGACCTTCATCCCGCCCAGGTTGTACGATCCCTGCATGAGGAGGACGATCTCGTGATCGCCCTGGGTGAGTGGGACTGACTTCAGGACCGCTTTACTGGTATGGCGCCAGTCGGGGAATTCGTGCGCGGGGGTCTCGAATTCGCCGGCGGCCTTGCAGTCAACCATGAGTTTCGGGCCCCGCTGTTTCGGAGACGGGGTCCCGTATTCCAGCGTGAACGTATAGCTGGCTGTCTGGTTGACGTGGACCGTGTACTTGAGCCACTCGCCGCCGGAGACTCCGCCGATCACGGTTTCGCCTGCATCCACGTCTTCGTTTGTGCGGAATGTCTTGCTGGCGTTGTTGCCCGGCGTGCCGTCGGAATAGGCAAATCCCTGTCCGCCCTGATCGTAATGCGACAGCATGATTTCGCCCGGCAGTTGGATCGGTTTTCCGAGGTACGGCTCCGTCTTGCCGTTCTTGCGAAGCAGTTTGACGACGTTTTCCGAGCGGCCGACATTGCCCTTTTCGTCTTGCGCAAAGATGCAGAACGCGTGCAGCCCGCGGTCCCAATCCGGCCGGATTCCGGCGCGGCCCGGCTTGACGAAATTCGTGCCGTCGTAGTAGTCCTGCGTGATTCTGACGACAAAGTCATAGGGCGGCGTGGACCGGTAATCCAGCAGCGCGCCGCTGTCGAACAGGTAGACCTGCTTGATCTTCGCGCCGGTTTGCGCCGACGGTTCGACCTGCGCCTCGAAATGCAGTTCGTCGCCGGGCTTGAGGATATAGGTGGACTGGTCAGGCTTTTTGGTCAGCCTGACAACCGGGTCGGAATCGTGCGGATATTCGTAAATCCGGACGTAATCGACGAAGAAACTCTCAGGAAATTTTCCCTTCGTCGGGTCGCCGCCGGACTTGCCGCAGCAGCCGGAAAGAATGGCGTGCAGCGGAACGCAACCGGCCGCGTGGTTGAACGGGTCGAACGTCACCGAGCTGTACGGGCTGTGGTCCGCTTCCGACGAGATGAGCTTCCCGTTCAGGTAATACGAGACTTCGAAGGGCGTCCATTTGCAGGCTACGACGTACCAATCGTCGACTTTGCCGGGCAGCTTGGAGCGGTAGTTCCAGCTTCTCAACGTGCCGCAGGCGAAGACGTGCAGATTATGGTCGAGGACGCCGCGCGGCTGTTCGCCCGGATGATTCGGACCCATGTAATAGTCTTCGTAGATGTCGATTTCCCAGCCGTCGAGAAACGGATTGGACGGTCCGTGCGTGCAAAGCCAGAACGCGGACCACCAACCGGATTGCTGGCGGAACTTGACCCGCGCCTCGAAGTAGCCGTGTCCGAAGACCTCGTTGGAATAGAGGCTGGCGCTCTTGGTTTTCGTCTTGTCCGGGGTCGCCCAGTCGCAGACGATTTCGAGCAGTCCGTCGTGGACTTTCGCGTAATCCTTCTCGCTCGTTGGGCTGAAGTACCATTTGCCGGTGTCGACCCGGTCCCCATCGAACTGTTCGTCGAACACCTTTTTCCAACCCGCCTCGACCGGATCAAACTGCCGGACCAGATCGATTTTGAACGGCGTCGCCGAGGTTTTCGGTTCCTGCACCGCGAGGCCGATGACGAGATTGTCGACGGTCGCCTCGGCCGGGACATTCTCTGCAATCAGGCGATAGCTGAACTCGACGGCTGAGAATGCAGGGGCTTTCCGGTCTCCACTCACGCTTGTCGTTTTGCTGTCGACGAGGCTGTGAATCGATACGGTCCATTTACCGGAACCGTTGACGCCGAAAACGAAGTCGGCCGGCAGGCAGTTCGAGGGGATTTCCAGCGTTTCGAGCCGGTTCTCGTTCTCGAAAACCAAGAGGGTCAGGAATGCCGAATCTTCTCGGGAGCAGATCCGGCACGTCATATCGGAGGCGACGATTTCAAACGCAGCGTCTTGTCTCTGGGACGGTTCCCGCCCGAAATTCTGGATACGGACTCCTGCGGCGGCAAACAGGCTCGCGTCCGACTTGTCGGGGAGCGGCTCGATGTTGTTCGGGCAGGTGATGACGAGTTTCGCAGCGGTCTTGAAGACGCCCTGCCCGGTCACCGAGAACAGCCCCGGCGTCGGATTTCCCTTGACGAGCAGCGGGTTTCCGGAGCAGCGCACCCTCGGACCGTCGAAATTCTCCTCGAAAGTGCGTTTGGAAAGCTGTAGTCCGCGGACGGCGCCGCGCAGATCAAGCGGGCCGGCGAGCTTCAGAACCGAACCGGCCCTGTCCGCGACGACCCGGACCGCGATGACGTTCGTCCCCTGCCGGAGCCGGACGTTCTTGACGTGGTTGTCGATCTCGACGGGTGATTGGGCGCTGCCTGGCGCAGGGGTATCGAAAAGTGGCTCGCCGTTGAGGTAGTACTGCATCGCCCCACCGGCACCCGCGCCGACTGTCATTTCGCAATCGTATTTGGCCTCGATGGGAGCGAACGCCCATACGCATTGGCGAGAGGCGGAACCCGCCAGTGGGGCGAAATCCAGCGTGTTGGAGATCAGACTGGCCGTCTGAGCGCTGGCTCCGCCGAACGTCTCCGGAATCGATTGGAGCTGTTCCCGCGACGGCTTGAGATTCTTGTCGGCGGGCCCGAAGACCGTCCAGGACCTGGGCATGCGGGTATCGCCGACGATTCGAGCCGGCTGGATGTCGAGGGTCAGACTGCATACCTGTAGCTCCGTGCCCATTTTGCCGCCGAGCGCGAGGGTGACGGCCTGCGTTTCGCAGGCATGTCCGTTGTCGATAGGAATCGTCAGGACGTGCGGCTGCCACGTGTCGGAGAGGGTGAATGGAGAACTGACGATGACTCCGTTCCAGGCGCCCGTCTCGCCCCATCGATAAAACGTGGCCCATCCCAGCCCCTTTCCCTTTGCGAGGAAGGAAAGGCGGCCGACGGCGCCGGAGCGGGCGGGGAATCTCGCGCGGGTCTGGATGGCGCCGCCGTCGTCGCCAAGCATGTTGGTCATGCTCAATGCCGTGTTGCCCCGATAGGCGCCAGGTATCGTTCTGACGTCCGGGAACGGTTTGTAGCCGTCCCATTCGTGCATGACCCAGCCGTCGGGGAAGCCGCCGGGCGCTTCTGCTTGAAAGCGACCGTTAACGTCAATCGGCTCTGCCCGCAGCGGGCCGCACATCAAGGGAATTAGCAGTAAGAAAACGCTCGTCTTTTTCATGGGATCGCCGTCTGGACTGACAAGGAATCGCTTCGTTCGGCCCGTCGACACCCACCTCGCCGAGTGTCCGGGGATGGTGGCGGTTCAGGGAGAGGAAGCGGCCGTTTGCTTCCATCCAGATAAGATTTGAGCCTTCTTGGCTGCACCCGTCAAGGATCGAAGCTAACCTGATCACGATCATCGATTCCTGGCGTGTCCGCTTCCGATGTCCCGACTTGAGACACGCCTTCACCGTCCATACGCCCTTCGCACAGCCCCACAAAGGCGGAGAAAAGCTCACGCAGACCGACGAGAACCTCTCCTGGCGCCCGCGTCCGACGTTCCCCGTCGTCGGCACTTTCGCCGCCTGGCAGGCCCTGGGGAGGGACACGCACTGGCTGCTGGCCGATCCGTTACTGGTCAATCCCGACGCTGATTTCAGCAAGTGTGCAAGGGTGACATCTGCTGGACGGCCTCATATACTTGTCACCGTAGGACGTTGTTTGATCAGCATGTTTTCAGGACGAATGGCTGCGGCAACTCGCCGCCGCGAGTTTGCGGGACGCTGACTTCGGAATGAAACTCAACAAAGGAGACAGCCGTGAACCGGAAAGATGCCGCATTGCTGTTTGCGAGAGTCGTTCTGCTGGTCGCTGCGATGCCGATCGAATGGTCGGCCGCGCTGGCGGGCGATCACGCCGCGCGAACGAAAACCGCGATATGCCTGACCGGGCTGTTGCACGACGAAGATTGCACGGATTTCATCTCCTTGACTACGATTTGCAGCCATCGGATCATCAGCGCGGCAGCCGTCGCAGTGACGCTTGGCTGCGCAGCCGGCGATGAGGTGTTGCACGGGGCCGTGTTTTACGTGGCGCCGACCGGCAAGGACAGCAGTCCCGGCACTAAGGAGCAACCGTTGGCGACACTCGAAGCCGCGCGGGATGCAGCGCGGAAAGTCGAAGCGGGTCCGCGTCGGATTGTGCTTCTGCCCGGCGAGTATTTCCTTGACAAGCCGTTCGAGCTGGACGCGCGAGACAGCGGCTTGACGATCGAAGCGGGCGAAGGCGGCCCGGTGACGCTGCACGGCGGCCGGCGGATCACCGGCCTCGAACGGGACGCCCAGGGCCTGTGGACGGTCCAAGTCCCCAAGCTTCGAGGCCGCCCGTGGCGCTTTGAACAACTCTACGTGAACGGCCGCCGGGCCGTGCGGGCGCGGACTCCAAATCGGTTCTACTTCTACATGAACGCCCCACGGCGCGCGAGCGTCGACCCGGCCACCGGCCAGCCGCGCAAACCGGACGATCGCACGTTCCTCGCCAACGCGAAAGACATCGCGCCGTTGGTGTCAATGCCGCCCGAGCAACTGCGCGATGTGGTGGTCGCGTCGTACCACTCGTGGCATATCTCGCGTCAATACGTGGCCTCGGTCGAGCCGGAGAAGAACACGGTCTTCCTGACCGGGTCCTGCGGAGTTCCGTTCTTCACCTACACGCAGAACGAACGCTACTTCCTGGAGAACTACCGCGAGGCATTGGACGCGCCGGGCGAGTGGTTCTTGGATCGCGATGGCGAGTTGTCCTACCAGCCGCTGCCAGAAGAAGATTTGCGCACCGCCGAAATCGTGGCGCCGGTCACGGACACGCTCTTGCAGTTTTCCGGCGGCGAGGGCCGGCCGGTGGCCAACATCACGGTGCGCGGGCTACGGCTGGCGTATGCCGGGTACCAGTTGCCGCCGGAGGGACAATCGTCGCCGCAGGCGGCCTGCAAGATCCCCGCCGTGGTGATGGCCGATTACGCTCACCGGATCACGCTGGAAGACTGCACGATCGAGCACACGGGCACCTACGGCGCCTGGTTCCGCGACGGCTGCCGCGATTGCTCGGTCCAGCGTTGTCTGCTGCAAGACCTCGGCGCCGGCGGCGTGCGCATCGGGCAGACGGACCGAGACCCCAAGCCGGCCGAACGGACGAGCCAGATCCGCATCGACAACAACATCCTGCGCCGCGCGGGACACGTCTGGCCCGACGCCGTGGGCGTGCTCGTTGGGCACAGCGGCGACAACCAGGTCACGCACAACGACATCTCCGGCATGGCCTACACCGGCATCTCGGTCGGCTGGAGGTGGGGTTATGGCGAGGTGCCCTCGGTGAGGAACTCGATCCGCTTCAACCATATTCACCACCTCGGCTGGGACGTGCTGGCGGACATGGGCGGCATCTACACGCTGGGCGAAGCGCCCGGGACCGTGCTCGGCAACAACGTGATCCACGACATCGACGGCGATGGCGATTCCGGCATGCACGGGCTGTACAACGACAACAGCACCTCGCAGATGCTGCTGGAAAACAACCTGGTGTACAACGTCCGCGACGGCGGTTACCAGATCGGCAGCGGCAAGGGCAATCTCCTCCGCAACAACGTCTTTGTCGCGCGGCCGCAAGGCGGCAGCCGGCAGGGCCAGTTGCTGTTCTGCATGTACTACCCCGCCGAGCAGCACCTCGCGGCGACGTTCGAGCGGAACATCATCTACGGCTCCGCCGGCAAACTCTTCAGCATCCCGCCGACGTTCGGCGAGCGGCTGCGATTCCACCATAACCTGTACTGGGAGCCATCGGGGGCGCCGCTGGATTTCGTCGGCCAATCGTTCGACGCCTGGCAGAAATCCGGGCGCGACGCAGACTCGATCATCGCCGACCCGAAGTTCGTCGACCCGGCCAGGCACGATTTTCGCCTACAGGCGGATTCGCCGGCCCTCGCGCTGGGCTTCGTCCCCATCGACTACACCCAGGCCGGCGTCTACGGCGATCCGGCGTGGATCCGCGCAGCGCGCGAAGTCCGGTACCCGCCGTGCGAGTACGCCCCGCCGAGGCCGCCGCTTGCGTTCTTTGACGATTTCGAGGACACGCCCGTTGGCGAGCCGCCTGGGATCGCCCACGTGAATGCGGGAGAACCAGCCGGCTCGATCGCCGTCACCGAGGAGCTGGCGGCCGGCGGCCGGCGCTGCCTGAAAATCACCGACGCCCCGAACCTGAAGTACGCGCACGATCCACACTTCTACTACGCGCCGCGTCTGAACCGCGGGCGGGCGACTTTGGCGTTCGACATCCGCATCGAACAGGGATCGCAGTTGTACTGCGAGTGGCGCGAGTACCCGGGCGCGCCGTATTTCCACACCGGTCCCCGTATCGCCATTCGCGACGCGAAGCTGACCGCCCCCGGCAGCCCGCCGCTCCCGGTGCCCGTCGGCCAGTGGTTCCACGTGGAGATGTCGGCCGGTCAAGGCGATCAGGCCGACGGCACGTGGCAGCTCACCGTGGCTTTTCCGGGCGCGCCGCCGAAACAGTATGACCTCAAGACGGCCAGCCCTCCGTTCCGAGTCACCACCTGGCTGGGGTTCGTCAGCGACGGGACGCAGCCCACTGCCTATTACCTCGACAATCTGCACCTGAACTTTCGCGGATTTTAAGCCGCTCAACAGGGGAGGTTTAGGTAGTTTCTTATCTGGTCGAGCAATTGACACAACTCGGCTTTGCTGGCCGACTCGGGTTTAATACTACTCCTCGCGCGAAGCTGCGCCGGCCGATAACACATTCGCGCAATTTCGATGTAATTACCTGAAGCCTCATCCACCCATAACCCTAATCCGCGGGAATCGAGGGAATCCCTACCACCTCCCCCCTGGGGAATAGGGCCAGGTCATAGAGAGAAGGACCAGACCAGTTCTAGAAAAACTCCTTAATATTACGCCTTTGGCGGTAGGCGTTCACGGTGACGGTCCCAGTTTTCACGGCGAGAATCGCGTTCGGCGCCCTACTTGGCCCGTTCGCCGCGAAGAAACTGGGCCGTCCCCCTCGTACTTGGTCCCGAGGTATGAACGGATACCCTTTGGCGGGTGTCAAGTCCTTTCGGCTATTCTTCAGGGCGATCGGGCGCCCGCCACCATCAGGGCGATCCCTTCTTTTTCTCCAGCATCCCTTGCCAGGCCACTCAGAAGGACTACAATCGGCGCGTGGAAGTCGCCAATTTCGGCAAGGGGGAGGGTCATCGTGAACACGGTTAGAACATCAATGCGTCGCACGGGGAAATACCGAATCCTCATCGTGGACGATCATCCCGTGATCCAGCGCGGCCTGGCCTACGCGCTTTCGCAAGAGTTGGACATGGAGGTGTGCGGCGGGGCGGTCAGTGTGGCCGGCGCACTGACGGCGATGGAGGAATCACGCCCCGATCTGGTCGTTGTCGACATTACCCTGGAGGACAGCAGCGGGCTGGAACTGATCGCCGAGATCAAGAATCGCAAGGCGGATGTCAGGACGGTCGTCTGGTCCTCGTTCGACGAGAAGATCTTCGCCGAACGCGCGATTCGCGCCGGCGCGATGGGCTATGTCAACAAGAAGGAGCCAATCGAACGGCTGGTCAGCGCAATCCGGCAGGTGCTCGGCGGCAATTTCTATTTGAGCGCGGGAATGACCAACCGTCTGCTTCAGCGCGCATCCGGCAGC
>JAMOAF010001125.1 GCA_023621895.1 Planctomycetota bacterium | reverse complement strand
ATAGCACGGAATTTCGAGTCTTTGCACCACCTCGGGTCGCGTCCGCCGCCGGAGGGCTGCTGTAAGCCGGCCGCCCACCCGGCGCAATTAGTTCGCCGGAAAGGGCTGTTTCTTGGGCAGCCAGGAAGCAAAAGCATAAATCTGCACGAAACGGCACCCCCCGAAAGACTTGGCCGCAAAGGGGGCTGTGAACCATTTTTGCGCCGCGTATTTGACCGGAATTCCGCGATCTGCGTGTTTTTTTCAGGTCCGCCGGGCGCGGAGGTTCCCAAGCTGGAGCTTGGGAACCAGGAAAGGAACCAGGGGGCGCTTGGGAACCAGGAGGGGTGGCGCGGAGGTTCCCAAGCTGGAGCTTGGGAACCAGGAAAGAACAATCATGCTTCTGGAACAAGTGTCTTACCTTGCCCGCCAGAGCATCGAGTCGCTGATCCCGAGCCTCTCTTGGGCGGCGCCGATTTCCTTCTTGAAACGCCTGGCATCCTGGGGATAGCCGGCCGTCGGGCGGAGACCGCAAACGTGCTCGGCCCAGTAGCGGTTGAATGCCCGCATCGCCAATTCGCGCAGGTATTTCGAGGCCATCGAAGCCAGCGCGACCGGCAGGCAGCGCTCGGCGTTGGTGAGAAACGCGGCGTCAATCCGCCGCTCGGCCGGCCCGAACCGGTACGCGCTCAGGTGGCGGCTCTCGCCGTGGATCTCGATGAACATGTCGGGAAAGTGTTCCGCCAACAAGTCCGCATAGCGGTTGCGGCCCCCGTGCTTGTCGCAGATGATCGACACCGGCCCCGCGAGCCCGCCGGCCAATTCGGCGGCCAGGCCGAGGGTCACCTCCGAGAGCAGCGCGCTCTTGTTTCCGCAACAGGCCAGGCGGGCATTGAAGTCGTGCGGTTCAACAACGCGGCTGCGTATCTCGCGGAGGTGGACGCCGACCGCCCGGCAGGTGTCAAGAATCCGCCGGCCGAACTCGGCCGTGCCGTTCTCGCCGCAGACGGGAATCCGTTCATCGTAGCCGGCGTACCAAGGAATCTCCGCCGTGCGCGCGCCGCGGGCCGGATCGAGAGCCTCCAGCAGCCCTCGCCAGCTCGCCGGGCAGCGTCCCAGCGACGCCAAGGCGACTAAAACACCCCGCTCGAGATGCCGCAACGATCCGCCCGGCTGGTAGAGCTTCTTGGAATCGGCGATGGCGATCCGCCCGGCGCCGGCCTCGGCGGCCGAGGGCGCAACCGCCGCGGCCAGCCGATCGTACAGGTTTTCGACGCCCATCCCGCCGGGCATCCGCCAGACAGTGGCCGAGACAACAAGCGGGCCGAGGTTCGGTCCGAATCCGGCTTCATCCGTGGCGATTACATGCAGCATGGCCGTTCCTTCCAACAAGCGCGCCCAAACCGGATCGATTCTAGCTCACGCCCGGCAGTGGGACCACCCGCTGCTGGACTCGCGCTGGCCGGCGACGCCGTTGTTATTCCGGATTCGGTCCCATTCCCATGCCGCGGCCCATTCCCATGCCGCGGCCCATGCCCCGCCCCGGCCCCATTCCCATGCCGCGGCCTTGGCCCGAGCCGTCGCCGGCGCACGGCCGGTTCTCGGCTGCGGCGTCTTCCCCAGTCGGTCTCTCGGCATCTCGCTTCCCGGCGCCCATGCCGCGTCCGCGGCCGAAGCCTTGGGCCGGCGCGGCGTCGGGGTGATGCTTGCGGATGGCGGCCATCACGGCGTTGGGGGCAACGCCCTTCTGGCGAGCGATCTCGCCCACCGTCCGCTCGGCGTCGTCGACCGTGAAGCCCTCCTCCGCCAGGGTCGCCTTGATCTCGTCGAGCGGCAGATTGATCTGTGCGGCAAACCGCGCCAACGTGAGTTCCTCCGCGTGGGGCGCCGGCGCCTCGGCGGTCCGCGTCTCCCAGGAATCCTTGATCCGCGTGTTGAGGCCGGCCAGGTAGTCCAGCGGCGGCCACGCGCGGATCGTGCCAACCACGAGCACGGCGACGAACGCCGCAGCCAAGAACATCTCGCGCTTCAAATGGAGCCCCCCCGCCGCCTTGCGGTAGAGATAGCCGGCGAACATTTTCCAGTTCAGCGCCAGGTGGACCGCCGCCACGAGGATCAGGACCACGCAGGTGTTCATGTGCAGCGCGGCCCAACCGTCCTTGGCCAAACCGAGTATCGTCCAATCGGTCCAGTTGGCGACGCGGCCGCGGGGTGTCAGGTAGAGGATTGCGCCCGAAAACACCACGGCCCCGAATGTCAGCGTGAGCAAGAGCGACGTGAAACCCTTGGTGCTCAGCGGTCTCTTGGTTTGGCAATCGCGGCTCGTCTCCGCCCCCGGCTCGGCCTGATTCATTTCTTCGCTCATCGGTTCTTCTCCCGTCTTTGTCTTGGTCTGGCCAGATGCTGGCATCTTGGGCGCCTGTCAAGAGCAAGCGGCGTGCCAATCGGCAACGTCCGAAAAAAAGACTCGTCCTCGGTCGGGCGCTTGCAGCCAACGGCAATCTGTCCTTGCCGCACCGGTTCCAAGCCGGGCCAGCCGCCGCCCCCGGCGCGGCCCATTTGGTCCGACTCCGGGATCTCGAAGGCTTGCTCCAAGAGGACGAGAAGCCGCCAAGTGCGAAAAAGCGGGCGCGCCGCGCGCCTGCGGCACTGCAAGTTCTTCACACCCGTTGTGGGGGGCGGCTGGCCGGCTGGATTTGGCAGGTTCCATGCCGATCGAGCATCTTTAGCCGGCGGCGGGCCGGCCGCCGCCGCGTTGACCGCTCCGGCGTCCGGCAATACGATTTCTGCAAATCAAGTTTCAGGTCCCAGCGAGGTGCGGTGATGTTCGGCCGGAAGAATCCAGAGGTCCTGGTTGTCGGGGCGGGGCCGGTCGGGCTGTTTGCCTCGCTCCTGCTGGCGCGGCGCGGAGTCCGCGTGAAAATCATCGACCGCGACTGGCGGACCGGCGCGCACAGCTATGCGCTGGCCCTGCACCCGCGTTCGCTCCGCTTGCTCGACGAGCTGGGGTTGAAGGAGGCCGTTCTCCAGGAGGCCTACCCAATCACGTCGATCGGCTTCTACGGCGGCGGTGAGCGCCGCGCGGAGATTCGAGCCGGCGGCAACAGCGCGCAAGGCCTGCTGGCGGCCGTGCTGCGGCAAGACGCGCTGGAAGCGCTGCTCGAAAACGCTCTGGCATCGCTTGGGGTGAAGGTGCGATGGAACCATGAGCTATCGCGCCTCCAGTCGCGGCCGGAATCCGCCGTGGCAACCGTTCATCGGCTCGTCAAGCAAACGGTCGGCTACGCCGTCGCGCGAACGGAGTGGACCGTCGGGCGCACGGACAAGTTCGAGGCGGCGTTCGTGATCGGCGCCGACGGCCACCGCTCGACCGTCCGCCGCCTGATGGGAATTGATTTTCAGACGCTGGGCGATGCTCAGCAGTTCGCTGTCTTCGAGTGCCGGACCGGCGCCGACCCGGGGCGCGAAATGCGGGTGGTTTTCACCCAAGGGGCGACAAGCGCGCTCTGGCCGATGAGCGGCGGCTGCCGGTGGAGCTTCGAGCTGCTCGAGCCTGCCGTGCCGGTTCCTGCTCGCGTCAAGGACCGGATTGCGGTCGATCTGGGCCCTGCGCGCTATCCGATGCTCAGCGAGGAGTCCTTCCAAAAACTGGTTGCTGAACGGGCGCCATGGTTCGACGCGCCGGTGCGGGAAATCCCCTGGCGGATCGCCGTCCCGTTCGATCGCCGGCTGGCCAGCGTGCTGGGCAAGGACCGCGTCTGGCTCGCCGGCGACGCCGGCCACACGGCCGGCCCGGTAGGCGTGCAGAGCATGAACGCGGGGCTCGGCGAAGCCTATGATCTGGCGAGCCTCGTGGCCGAAATCCTCCTCGATGGCCGCTCAAGTGATTGTCTTAGGGCGTATGGCGAAAGGCAACTTGCCCAGTGGCGGCGGCTGTTCGCCCCGGCCAGCGACCTCCAGTCCGGGCACCGGGCGGACCCCTGGGTGGTCGAGCATAGCGGCCGGATTCTGGCGTGCCTGCCGGCGTCGGGAGACGAGTTGGTCGACCTGGCGGGGCAGTTGCACTTGGGGCCGCGCTGAGGCACGCGAGAAAATTGCGCTTTTGCACATCTCTTTGCGGTTTTCCGCACTTTCGATCAGGCCCCTGGATGCCTGGGAGACAGACGCTCCGGCTGGACCGCAGCGGGGTCGGAGGATGCCGCGTGGGCGGCAACTTTCCCCTTATTTCCGTGTTTCTTGGCGGAAAACCCGCGCGTCCTAGGCACGGCCGATCCGCCTGGAAGCGGTATCCGCCCTGGCGGCCCACCTTGTCCGGCTGGCTACCTTTCTTTCGTGTTGCGGGGGGGGCCGAAATCGGCGTAAAAAAGGCCAACCCTGAAGGTGGAATACCGGCCGTTTTTTGCCCAGCCGCGCCGTCGGCGGCGCAAGCCGGCCAAATCGCGCCGGCCCGCCCTCGCCATTCTCGCGGCGATCCCCGCGCCCGCGTCGGCCGCGATTGCTGCGCCTCAAGGTCGGCGAGTTCCACCTTCTCTACAAAAAAAGCTTGACATTTGCACTCGCGCCAAACAGAATC
>JAMOAF010000812.1 GCA_023621895.1 Planctomycetota bacterium | reverse complement strand
AGAACGACGGGCAGGAATGCCCATTCCTACCAATGAGCTTGCACGATCTTCAATTTCCACCGAGTTCGGATCGATCTCGAGCGAAATGCTGCAGCGATTGCTCGACATCAAGAGAACGACGGGCAGGAATGCCCATTCCTACCAATGAGCTTGCACGATCTTCAATTTCCACCGAGTTCGTATCGATCTCGAGCGAAATGCTGCAGCGATTCTTGTGGCCGCCGCAGTCGTTCACAAGCAGCCGTCCGCGCCCGCCCTGCCCGCCGACGCATTGGCCGCCAAGGCAAGGGATATTCTCCAGGCCACCGGCGAGACCGAGGGCTATGCCCTCGTGCTCGGTCTCGACTCGGGACAGCTCGTCGAGGAATTGGCACGCCGGTCGGACCTCCACGTGATCGACAAGCAGGCCCAAGCGCTGCTTGGCGCGCAAAGGTGGCGATGGCTGCTGCGCCAGGTCAATCTCTGACTGGACCGCCTCGTCCCAGGTGACCACCTGACCGGAGTAGCAGGCCATTCGCCCCAGGACGACGCCTTGCCTGTTGCGGCGCCTTTCAAAGCTTGTCAGACTATCCGCAAGGGACAGTCCCGGAACATGCCGGAATGGAAACGAACCGTGATGGCGCCACGTGCGCAAAGGAGCTATTCTTATGAAACGTCGCCGGATGTTGCAAGGGTTGGGGGGCGCGCTGTTGGGGTGGCCGCTGGCTGCTCGCAGCGGTTGGGCCGGCCAGCAAAGCGAGCGCAAGATTCTCTTCTTCAGCCGCAGCGCGTTGTTCGAGCACAGCGTAGTCCGCCGCGAGGGCGGCCGGTTGTCGTTGGCCGAGCAGCGCCTCGTCGAGATCGCCCGGCAGATCGACTGCACGGTCGAGTGCACCAAGGATGGCCGGGTCTTCGACCGGGACCTCGCCGCCTACGCGGCCGTGGTGTCGTACACCTGCGGCAAGCCCGAGGACCTCCAGAAGCCGATCAAGGCGGACGGCCAGGACGGCAACCAGCCGCTCTCGGAAAGTGGATGGAAGAACCTCGATGCGGCGGTTCGCGGCGGCAAGCCCTTCGTGGCGATCCACCCGGGCGTCTGGATGTTGCCCGACGCCATCGGGGGAGACTGCCTCGGGCACGGCAGCCAGCAGGTGGCCCGAATCAACGCGGTCTCGCCGCGGTTTCCGGGCGCCGAGAAACTGGGGGAATCGTTTTCGATGCTCGAGGAATGGTTCTCGCTGATGCATTTCGCCAAGGACCTGCACGTAATCCTGGTGCAGGACTGCGCGGGGATGGACACGCGCGCCGCGGCCGATCGCCGCTGCTACGACCGGCCCCCCTTCCCCTCGACGTGGGCCCGCATGCATGGCCAGGGGCGCGTGTTCTACACCTCCTTGGGCCATCGCGAGGATGTATGGTCGAGCAAGACGTTCGAGCAAATCCTGCTCGGCGGACTGTCGTGGGCCCTGGGCCGGGTCGAAGCCGACATCACGCCCAACCTCGACCAGGTTGCCCCGCGGGCCAACGCGTTCATGCAGCAGTGATGCGTTTCGACCAGGGCGGCGGATGGCCCGCGGAAGACGGGCTGGATTGACGCGCCCGGCTCGGACACGGCCCCCGGCGGCGGACTACGGTTTTGGCTTCTCGTAGTACTCCATCAACTCGACGACCGCGCCGTCGCCGGCCTGGTAGAACCCGACCCGGGCGATGCCCGCGTCGAACGGCTCGAGCAAGACCTTCAATCCCTTGGCCGCTTCGGCGATGTTATCGACGCGGAACGCGACATGCGGCATTTCGCGGACCGGGCCCTTGACCGGCGTGTCCGGCTCGAATCGCAGCCACTCAACACGGTACGGATGCGATGCGATGCCGGTGACCCAGACCTTGGTCGCGGCGACGAATACCTCGTCGGGCTTCTTTTCGGTGGTGATCAGCCCGATGTGGTCGAACTCGAGACGGCCGGAGGACGCCCCCGCCTGCTCGCCGTAGTATTCCATCAGCTCGACCGATGCGCCGTCGTCGGTTTGAAAGAACGCGACCCGGGCAATGCCGGCATCGAACGGTTTCGAAACGAGCTTGAGCCCCTTGGCGGCCGCGGCCGCCTTCTCGATGTTCTCGACGCGAAACGCAACATGGGGATTCGGCCCCTTGAACGGTCGGTCGGATCGCAGCCATTCGACTCGGTACGGGTGCTTCTGGAAGTCGGTGACCCAGACCTTGGTCGCCGCCACGAACCGCTCATCGGGCTTCTTTTCGGCCGTGAAGATGCCGATGTGCTCGAATTGCTTGACCGGGTCCAGCGGCGGGACCGGCCCCTGCGATCCCTGTTTCTCGGCGGCCGACAACGCGGCCGCCGTCAG
This sequence comes from Planctomycetota bacterium, assembly GCA_023621895.1. Taxonomy (GTDB): domain Bacteria; phylum Planctomycetota; class Planctomycetia; order Pirellulales; family Thermoguttaceae; genus JAAYCB01. Next base: position 2,223 of record JAMOAF010000812.1, on the reverse strand, counting down.
AGTCGCCGCCAAGCACACGCAACCAACAACCGCACGGTACATCGACATTCAATCATATCCTCGTGTCTACGTGGACTGCTCGGGGTGGGAACGACTCCATCCTACCAGGCAATTTCGGGTTTCGCCGTATCCCCCTCCATGTGGGCGGGCAGGCGCCAAACGTGGGTCCCCTCCCGATCGGTGAAGTACAGCCGGCTGTCCGAAGGCTGCCGGGCGTGCCCATCGGCCCAGATCGCGTAGAAATCCGGGTGGGCGTTGACCGGGCGGCGGACGTACGTGTGGTTGTACTGGCTGTCGCGGGTAATCTGCTTGACCCGCGTCCACGTCTTGCCGCGGTCGCCGCTGGTCCAGATGGCGACTTCGCCGCCGGGGTTGTACGGCTGCGGGCCGGTCTCGGTGGGCGCGATCAATCGCCAGGTCCCGTCCTTCTCGATATACAGCGAGCCGAAATCGTAGTTGTTGTCGGAACGAATCGTGCCCTGAATGTCCCACGCGCTGCCGGTCCAGCGGGCCGTCTGCCAGATGCGGGGATCGTTTGCCGGGCCCGACTCCCAGCCGCCGCTGGTCAGGTAGAGGATCACCGGATGGCCATCGGCGTCGAAGGCAACGTCCTTCATGTAGACGTTGCGCCCTTTCGACTCATACTCCTCGACCAGGGCCGGATTGTCGGTATCGCTGAGCGGGATGTCGAGCGGCGCGCCGGCGGCGTTCTGCCACGTCTGGCCGAAGTCGCAGGTCTCCATGTAATACAGGTTGGTCCGCCAATTCAGCCCCTTGCCCGGCGGGTGGTAATTGAACGCGCTGCCGAATTTTTTCGTGCCGCAGGGTTCGCTGATCTGGTAATGCCCCTCGCCGAACAGGGAGAGCAGCCGCGGCTCGGTCCACTCGCGGCCGTCGGGGCTGGTCTGGAAGTAGTTCGCGCGGCCGCCGAGGTAAATCGTCTGGGCAAACAGGAATCCCTTGCCGGCGATGTAAAAGGGCTGCGTATAGGAGAAGTTGGTCGTCAGAATTCGTTCGAACTGGTCGATCTCGTACGGCCGCGTGCTTCTGGAGATGTACGAAGGCCGGCCCGTGCCATGCGAACTCGAGAAGATGAAGACATACCCCTCCGCGTCGATGGCGATCACCGGATTGTCGTGCGCGTCGGTGGTGTGTTTGTCGAGCAGCAGCGTCGGGCGCGGCACGGTCCCCGTGGCATGGTCGAACACCGAAACCATGTGCAAGAGCGTGTTGCCCTCTTCGTTCGTTCCGCCGTAGCAGAAGAACGTCTTGTTCACCTCGGGCCGATAGACGGCAAACGGCTCGTGCTTGCAGGAGTAGGTGCCCAGCCCGCCGCTATACTTGTAGACATACTCGTCGTCCTGCCGCTGGTTGTAGTACCAGATGCCGCGGTAGCCGTCGAGCTTCCGGTTCTCGATTTCGGCAATCGACGTGTAGGTGCGCTTCCACGGCGGCAGTGTTGTCTCCACCGGCACTTCGATTTTCGGATCGGCCAAATAGCGAGCGGCGATCGATGCGGGCGCGGTGCTCGGCCATTTTTCCCCGTCGAGCGCGTCCTTGGTCCATTGGGCGACCAGGCCGGCGCCGACCTCGCCCCGCCGGGCAACGATCGCGGCTTCGCCGGCGTCGAGGGCGCGGTTCCAAACGCGGACGTCGTCGATCTCGCCGTCGAGAACCCGCAGGCCCGGCGTCACGGCCCCGATCATCAACGGGGCGCCGGACTTCGGCATCCGCCCGGCGGCTTTTTGAGAGGCCGCCGGAAGGCCGTCGACAAACAGCTCGATCGACTCGCCGTTGTAGACGCCCAAGTAGTGGACCCAGGTGTCCGGCTTGGGCGCGGCGACGTTGGCGTGGGTGTAACGCCCCGGCGCGTACTCGACCAGCATGCGAATCCGGCTCTGGTAGAGATACAAGGTGAACAGGCTCCCCGCGCGGCCTCGATTGACGAGCACCTGCGGCCGATCGGTTTGGCGGAACTTCGCCCAGGCGGAGACGGAGAACTGCTCAAGATCGAAGCTCTCGGGACTGGCCGCCTCGGCGTAGGTCGTTTTTCCGTTGAACGGCACGCCCGGCGCCTGCGCCGGCCCGTCCGCCGCACGTGCCGAAATGGTCCCGAGTTGCGCCATCGCGATCGCGGCAAAAAGGACTCGAATGCGGTTCATCAAGGCGACTCCTTGGTCTGTAAAGGGTTCAAAGCGTCCGCGGGCGGAGGGGTCGGGGGGG
>JAMOAF010000941.1 GCA_023621895.1 Planctomycetota bacterium | reverse complement strand
GACGATCGCCATCACCGCGATGTGCCAGGAGTGTTCAGCGTCGTTCTCGCGCCGCGAACCGTCGGTGAGCCATGTTTGCCGCAGCACCGTCTTGAGCCGGTCCAGTTCCAGAAGAAAATCAAGCTGACGTTCCACGCGTTGCCTGGCATCCAACTTCTTCATCCTCCCTCGGCGGAATTGCGCAAAAAAACCATGCCTTTGCATGACGTGAGGCGATCATGCCGATCGTTGCCCCTATCGTGCCTGATCCCGCGGGCCAAGACAACCGGTCTGGCCCGGCTGGCGCGGACCTTCCGGCCCGTGGCGGAGCGAACGCGAGGCAAGTCCGCGCGGCCGCCAGGTGATCCGCAACCGTTCATCGCGATCCCCCCCAGGTGCACGCGAGGCAAGAAAACCCGGAAATCGCAGCGATTTTCGTCTCGTGATCGGTTGAGACGTTACGGTTTGCCGATGTATAACCAAAACGAGCAGCAGTGTCGCGCAGGCAATCCTTCCCGGGGACTGTTCCGGTTTTCGTGGCGAGTTTCGCCGCGCGGCGACCTGAAAGGCACAATTGCCGCATAAACGGAACCCTCTTCCCTCGGGCACGAGCAGAGCGCAAGAGCGCAGCATTGCCCGACCTGCCAAGGCGATTTCCGCCCCCCAAAGCTGAAAGCCAGACCATGACGGAATATGTCGTGCCCTTGATCCTTATGGTCCTCGGATTGGTGATCCTGACTGGCGGCGGCGAGGTGCTCGTCCGCGGAGCATCGCGACTGGCGATCGCCGCCCGCATCTCGCCGCTGGTTGTCGGGCTGACGGTCGTCGCCTACGGCACCAGCTCCCCGGAACTGGCGGTCAGCATCCAGGCAAGCCTTTCCGGCCAGACTGACATCGCCGTCGGCAACGTTGTCGGCAGCAATATCTGCAATGTCTTGCTGATCCTGGGCATGTCGGCACTGGTCGCCCCGCTGGTCGTGGCCAGCCAACTGATCCGATTCGACGTCCCGATCATGATTGGGGTTTCGATCCTGGCCTTCCTGCTGGGGTTGGACCATCGCATCAGCCGGGTCGACGGGCTGATTCTCCTCGCCGGCGCTGTGCTCTATTCGAGCTGGGTCGTTTTCCAGAGTCGTAGAGAGTCGGGAGAAGTCAAGGCCGAGTACGCCGAAAGCCTGCCCCCGGGGCGCTTCGCCGGGTGGCGGGCGGTCCTGGCCAACGGCGCGCTGATCGTCCTCGGGCTCGTGCTGCTCGGGCTCGGTTCGCAGTGGCTCGTTCAAGGCGCCGTGAGCGTTGCCCGGCTCTTGGGCATCGGCGAGCTGGTGATCGGCCTGACGATTGTGGCGCTGGGCACCTCGCTGCCCGAACTTGTGACTTCTGTCGTGGCTTCGATCCGCGGAGCGCGCGACATTGCCGTGGGCAATATTGTTGGCAGCAACTTGTTCAATATTCTGGCGGTCTTGGGCGCGGCGGGAGTGCTGTCGCCCGACGGCGTGGCCGTGTCCGAAACGGCGCTTCGCCTCGACATGCCGGTGATGATCATCGTGGCGGTGGCCTGCCTGCCGATTTTCTTCACTGGCAACCGCATTGCCCGCTGGGAAGGCGGCTTGTTTCTCGGTTATTACGCGGCGTACATCGCCTTTCTGGTCCTCGATTCGGTTGGGTCTCCGGGTGTCCGTACCCTCGACGCAATCCTCACCTGGTTCGCCCTGCCGCTGACGGCGGTGACCTTGGCGGTTTCCGTTTTCCGGCATTTCCGCGTTCAGAACCGATCCTGATGTTCCATGCGTTCTTGGCGCGGAGCCTCGTCCACCACCCGTGAAGGAAGGTCCGAGTCGATCGGGTGGCGGTCGAAATCTGCCCCGGTGGTCCCGTAGAAACATTCCAAGGCGTCGCGGAAGGCGGTGAGCTGCCGGTCGTCGAGTCGTTCAAGCCAGCCGGGGGCGATGAACCTGGCGACCAGGTGGCCGGCGGAGAGGTCGAGCTCAAGCCGCGCGCCGCGGTCTGCTTCGCCGTCGGCGACCAGGTGGACCACGATCCGGTTGGTGTGGGCGGATACTGCGCGGACCGCCAACGGGGGCGTGTCCCAGGCGGCTGACCGCCGGAGCGTCGCAATCAGTTCGCGTTCCACGTAACGTCGCAAGGACAGCTCGATATCGCGGATGGCGAGCAGGTGGTTGCGGACAGCTTCCCACTTACCGGTCGTGCTGGCGTTTCCGGCGGCTCGGCGGAGTCGGGCGTATCGTTTCGGAATCGTGCCCGAGTGGAAACCCGGCCGCAGCAGCCGCCCGACGGTCTCTCCGTGCGACCCGACGGGAGTCGGATGCGGCTTTTTCGGACGGTTTGCCTGGTAGAGGCGCCAGTTCTCGCGGAGTTCCCAGACCAGGAACCCGCAGGCGCCGGGGATCAAGGCGATAATCGTTGCCGCGGAGAGGTAGGCCGTGGCCTTGTCCATCGTCAACGTCAGAAACCCGGCCAGGGCGGGTATGAAAGGGAGCAAGATTTTGTGGGAGACCGTGACGATCGGGAAATGCTTGATCGGATTGATCTGTGGCTCGATCAGCAGGTTGACGGCGAACCGGACCAGGTATCGAATGACGAGCCAGCCGGGGATCAGGAGCGTCTTGACCGCCAGCATCGGGCCGTGCTCGCCCGTTCGAAACCGCAGCCATTCATCCATCGCGTAGAGGAGCCGGTCGACGGCGTCGACCGCGCTGCGAAAGACCTCCATTACCCATCGAAACAGGGCCAAGAGCGACTGGATTCCCACCCGCTCGAGCGCTTCGAGCAGCCATTCCGTGGCGATTTCCCCCATGTCGCGGCCGAGCCGTGAATTCAGCACGAGGACCATGCTGCAAAAGACCGTTGCCACCCCGCCGGTCGACCATTGCCAGGGGGCCAGCAGCCGGCTGACGATTGCGCAAAAAACGGCGGTGAACATCGCCGGCTTGACGGCCAGCCGGTAGCCGAAGCGGACCGGCGCCGACTGGAGCACGCGGCGAATCGCCGGAATATTGATCATCCGTTTTGGAAACTCGATGAGGCAGAATTTCACCCCCCGACCGGCTAGCTGCATGAGCCGCCAGAAGCTGACGCGGAACTGCTCCGAATTCAACAGGGCCAGGAAGAGCATCCCAAGCGAGAACGTTGTCACCGGACTGCTCGCCTCGGCGGCGCCGGTGAGCTTGTGAATCATGTGCTGGATGCCGGCTTCCAGCGCGTACGCGCCTCCGAACGGCACGGCCATGTACTTGGTGAAGACCCTTCCCCACGGGGTGCCGAAGGCCAGCGAACTGATCGCCTGCATCCACCGCAAGTAGAATTCCCCGCGCCGGTGGACTCCGCCGAGGGCCCTGGCCAGTTGCCGGTCGATCAGCAGCAACTGGTCGCCGTATGCCAGTTCGGCCGGGTGGGCCAGATCGGGCAGCTTGAGTTGGTTTCGGGCCAATGCATCGCGCAGATCGCCCATCGTCAGAAAGCCGCGTTCGACGATCTGGTCAAGAAGCTCCTCGATGAGTTTATCGCCCGCAACCGTCTCGGCAGGACTCTCCGCCGAAAACCCGGCGGCACGGAAAGCCTGGCGGATCACCGGCCGGATCTCCGCCCTCACCAGGTCCTCGGCCTTCTCTGCCGCTTTTTGCAGCAGCCCGTCCAGAGTCCGGCGATTTTCGTCTTCAAGCCGGACCCGCGCCAGCCGCCGCCGCGCCGAATGCAAATGGCGGCAGATCAGCACTCCCTTCTGATGGGGAAGCGGGCATCGCAGCGGACGCCGCCCCAGGGAGACAATCCACCCGACCACGTCGAGCCGGAGCGTCCCGCGCTGGTGGTCAATCGACACCTTCTGCAAGTCGTAGAGCAACCGCTGCTCTAGAGTCCACGAGCCGCGAGCCGCGAGCTGCACCAGGTTCATCAGCGGCGCGCGCCAGGCATCCGGGTCCTTGTGTGTCTCTTGGAGCGCCTCGAGGAGCTGGTGGATCATCCGATCGACGGTCTCTCGAACGATCGCTCGCGCTCGTCCGGCGGCCTCCCGGGGCGTTTTCAGCCGAGCGCGGGCGCGAAGGATCATCGCGCGGACCAGGTTTCCTCGCCCGGCTGCCCTGTCGGCGCGGCGCTCGAGGGCTTCTCGGCGCGGCGACAAGAGGCGCTTGGCGAAGCCTTGGCGCGGCGGATCGGGAAAACGTTCGCTGGTTGAAGCTCGGCCGAGCGCCTCGGCGGGGGTCTCGGCCAGCGGCTTCTTGGCGCCCTTGGGGCGGGAGGCCAAAAACAGCGGGGCAGGGTCCACCAGCTCGCGAAACAATTCGGCGACTCGATCCGGCTGCTCGATTGCGGGGAACCAGATGGACAGCAGGTGCGGCGAGAAGTAGTAAAGTTCCCAGAAAACAGCCGCCGCCTCGACAATCGCCACCGTCGGGTCGTCCGACCCGAGAAGCAGCCTCTCTTGGTGGAGGACGTCGCACATTTCGGCGAATTCCTGGGTTCCCAGGCGTTCGATAAAGTAGCGGACTTTCGACGCCGGCAACTCGCCTCGGCCAATCCGGTTCTCGGCGGCCAGATGCACCATGCCGTGAAAGATCGACCGCCAGCACT
>JAMOAF010000502.1 GCA_023621895.1 Planctomycetota bacterium | reverse complement strand
GAAGATTACTTCGGGGCCCGGAACAACCCGGCACAATCGACCCGGATCGCAACCACGCCGTGCGCGAGTGGCAGCTTGCCAGGGCGCTCTTCTTGTGCGGTGACCACAACGGCCTGGGCAGACAAATCATCGAAGAGTACAGCGAAGACTTGCGCGGCCATTTCGCCCGCCACGCCCGGGCGATATTAAGACAATCGGACGGGCCGAAAAGCCCGGCCATGAACCGAGGTCAACGGCAAATTGACTCCCACGCAAGGCGAAAGAAAGAAGGGGAAGCGAGACGGCGTTCGCTTCCCCTTTCTTTCGATGGTCGTCAATGCTCGTCTGAAGCCCTTGGGGGGCAACCACCGGCTTATTGGGCCGGCTTATCGGCCGGCTTATCGGCCGGCTTGTCCGCTGGCTTATCCGCTGGCTTGTCCGCTGGCTTATCGGCCGGGGCGGCAGCCGGTTTGTCCGCTGGCTTATCAGCCGGGGCGGCAGCCGGTTTGTCCGCTGGCTTATCGGCCGGGGCAGCAGCCGGGGCGGCAGCCGGTTTGTCGGCGGGTTTGTCAGCCGGTTTGCCGGCCGGTGGCGTGGGTGCCTGCTCCGGCGGCACGAGTTTCGGCGCTTCCTCCTTGGCGGGCTGATCCGCGGGCGCCGGCGGCGCTTCTTTGCTCTCCTTTGCGGGCGGCGCGGCTTCTTCTCCAACGGCCTCTTTCGGCATTGCCTCGTCGGCTGGCGGCATGGGGTCCAGCGATGGCTGTCGCGTCTTCTCCGCCGGCGGGCAACCCAGCGCGAAGAGCATCATTCCCAGGACCATAGTCAGAACGCTCAGCCTCTTCATGTCGCATCTCCTTTGTGCTCGGTTAACGAGTGTATTGTGGACCTCCTCAAGATACGCCTTCTCGGGCGTCTCGTAAATGCCCCGCGCGAGCCTGGAACGCGGATTTTTGGTTCCCAAAAAGAAGCTGCGGTGTTCGTGGATTGCCGCCACGGCCGAAAAGTCAATTCCAACTCCCTGTTTTACTGAAGGGATCGTTGTGAACCGCCCATCCGTGGGAGCACAATCGCCGACACATGACGGAGCACGCACGTCCGGCGCATGAAAGAGAAAGGGCCGGAGACGCATCCCGCAGATCGCCGCGCAAAAAAAATGCCGAGGACACCGCCGGCCTCCCTGTCCACTCTTTGTGGGGGGGGGCGTTTTCCGCTCCTTGCCGCAGCTAGTAGAATCGCACAGAAGTGCTGGCGGTTTGCCTAGAATGCCGCTGGCCGAGCGCGCGATGTCTCTTTTCTGCTTATTCCGGAGGTTGGATTCGATCTTGCCGGGAGGTAATTCATGACGAAGAGGATGCAGGTGTACGTTTGCGGTCGTTGCGGCAACATGGTTGAGGTGCTCCGCACCGCGGGGGGGACTCTCGTCTGTTGCGGGCAGCCGATGGGGCTGGCGGAAGAGAATACAACGGATGCCGCGCAAGAGAAACATGTGCCGGTAATTGAGAGAGCTGGCGGAAAAGTCGTGGTAAGAGTCGGCAGCGCCGCCCATCCGATGACACCCGAACATTGGATTGAGCTGGTCGAGATCGTGCAGGACAATACCATTGTCCGGCGGTTTCTGTCGCCCGAGGACGAGCCCGTGGCGGAGTTTGCTTGCCCTGGCGGCGAAGTTTCGGCTCGCGCCTACTGCAATTTGCACGGATTGTGGAAGTCTTAACGGCTTTTGCGAGAGTCCGACATGAAGGTGATCCTTCTCTCGCCCCATGCCGCGGACCGCGAGTTGGTGTGTGACGTTCTGACTCGGGACAGTCACGAGGTGGTGGCCGTCGAAACGGCGGCCGATTTGTTCGCCGTCCAGCAGTCCGTCCGCCAATCGATCGTCGTCGTGGCCGCCGAGGTTGTGCATCGCGAAGGTTTGCGGCTCGCGCAGCATCTGCGCCCCCGAGGGGGAGAGCGAAGCTGCGCGATTCTCGCCCTGGCCGGCCAAGGCGACGCAGAGAGGTTTCGCGACCTGGTGGCGGCCGGAGTCGACGACGTGCTCTCCTTCCCGCTCAGCGCCGCCGACGTGCGCCTGCGGGCCGCGATCGCCGAGCACCGCCTGCGCCGCGGCTTGCGCCGCGAAAACTGGTTCGAGTCGCTCGTTGCCCTCGGTTCCACCGTTTACCTGGTGATCGATCGCCGCGGGATGGTGCTCTACGCCAGTCCCACCGTGACGGCGATTTCCGGCTGGACCGCCGACGAGATGGTCGGCAAGCGGGTGTTCGAGTTCCTCCTGGCGGACGACATCGACCGGGCCTTGAGACTGCTCGACGAATTGATTGCCCGGCCTGGAGGCACGGCGCAGACGCTGTTTCGCTTCTGGTTCCGCGACGGGAGTGCGGGCGTTATCGAAGCCACGGCGGTGAATCGGCTGGACGATCCCTTGATCGAAGGGATCATCGTCACCGCCAAGGATCTGACCAGGCAATGGGCGGTGGAGTCTGCCCTGGAGCTGACGGAGAACCGCTACCGCGCCTTGATCGAATCGACTCGCGAGGGGATCGGCATCTGCGACCCCGATGACAATCTCGTTTTCGTCAATCCGGCCCTTGCTGAAATCCTCGGTTATCGGCGCGACGAACTGGTGGGCATGAACCTCTGCGAGTTGACCGACGAGGCGACATTCCTGAAGGTCCGCAAGGCGACGGCCGAGCGCCGCGCCGGCGTTTCTTCCCGCGACGAGATTTACCTCTACACCAAGCGCAGGGAATTGCGCCGCTTTGCCCTCTCGGCCACGCCGCTGTTCGACAACTCCGGGCAGTTCTCCGGCACCTTGGGGTTGCTGGTCGACATCACGGAGCAGAAAAGAGCCGAAGAGAAGCTCCGCAGGAGCGAACAGCGCTACCGGCTGATCGCCGAGAACGTCAGCGATGTCATCTGGACCCATCACCTTGCCGAACCCGTGGAGATCCCCGCGACGCTGGATGAGTCCGCCGCCCGCGGCTTTGCCGACCGGCTTCTCAGCCAGTTCCAGACGACCTATGTCAGCCCATCGGTCAATCAATTGCTCGGCTACAGCGTCGCCGAGGCGATGGCCCTGACGGTTGCCGAATTGCTGACTGCCGATTCGGCCGAGCGCGCCCGGCGGACGATTGCATCGATACTGGTCGCCCGGGCACGTTCCGGACTGCCGCCGGCGATGCCCAAGCTGATCGAAATCGAATACCGGACGAAGGACGGCGGGACCCGCTGGGGGGAGATCACGAGCACGACGTTTTTCGACGACAAGGGGCGGTTCGCCGGCGTGCTGACCGTCACGCGGAATATCACCGAACGGAAGCAGGTGGAGCGCGCGCTCCAGGAGTCGGAGTTCCGCCTCCGCCGCCTGATCGAGAACATGCCCGATTTGGTGATCCTCGTCGACCGCGGCGCGCAGATCCAGTACGTCAACCGAGGGATCGGCAGTTTCGAGCCGGATGGGCTGGTAGGTCAATCGGGATTCGGCTTTCTCGTGGAAGAATGCCGCTCCGTCTGCCAGGCCGCCCTGGGCGAAGCCCTCGTTTCGGGAGAGGTGCAGATTGTCGAGTTGCAGGACATCTTCGGATGCTGGTGGGCCTGCCGCCTGGTCCCATTGCTGGACGAGGGGCTTGCGCCCCAGGTGATGATCATCTGCACCGACGTGACCGAGCAGCGGCGAGCGGCGGAGGAAGTCCGCCGGGAGCAGGACCTGCTCCGCCAGCTTCTCGAGTTTCACGAGCGCGACCGCAGGCTGCTGGCGTTCGAGCTGCACGACGGATTCGCCCAGCACTTGACCGGCGCGATGATGTCGCTGGAGGCCGCCACGCAATGGATGGTATCCAATCCAGAGAAGGCCCTCGGGCCGATCCGCGAAGGCACGCGGTTGCTCCGCGAGAGCATCGCCGAATCGCGCCGCCTCGTCGGCGGGTTGCGGCCTCCGGTGCTCGACCAATTCGGGATCGTGCCGGCCGTGGAGCACCTCGTACAGCTCAACCGCCGAGAAGGGAAGTTCGAAATCGAGTTCGTCTCTCGGGGGCGCCCGCGGCGATTGGCGTCGCCGTTGGAAAACGCCATTTTCCGGATTGTCCAGGAGACCTTGGCCAACGCGCGGCGGCATAGCCGGAGCAGCCGGGCAATGGTCGAACTCCACCTGGCCGACGATGGCATCTGCCTGACCGTGCAGGACTGGGGCACCGGTTTCGATGTGGCCAGCATCTGCGAGGGGCGTTTCGGATTGCAGGGAGTTCGCGAGCGCGCCCGGCTGCTTGGAGGCTCCGCCGAGGTCACCAGCGTTGCCGGCGAGGGCACGACGATCCGGGTCCGGCTGCCGATGGTGGAGCGGTGTGCGGACGAGGATTCCGGCATCGACGACCTGGCCGCCTGGCCCGGCGGCTTGGACGGCGATTCGCTCGATCCATGAGTCTCTTGCAGTGGCGCACCGGACAGGCTCGATCGACCGAAGCGTTTCCCTCGCCCTCGCCGACCGGTTACACTAAATCGACCTGCGTGATTCGTGGAAAAAGCGGTTGTTATTCAGATAGCCGCGTGGGCTTGCCCCGCGTTTCGTTACGTACGGGTTGTGCCGCAGCGCAGGC
>JAMOAF010000238.1 GCA_023621895.1 Planctomycetota bacterium | reverse complement strand
TTCCAGCATCACGGCGGCCCGCTGCCGCCCAAGCAGATCGAGGCGATGAGAAAGCAGGGCATGGCCGTGGAAGACGGCGAGATGTCACCCGCTTCGAGCCTGGTGCAGTTTCGGAATATTTATATCAAGGTGCATGATCGTTGACGGCGCTGGATCGCGGCGGCCGGAGAGCGTGAACGATTCCCCTCCGGCCGCGCCGGGGCGATGTCAGCGGAATCGTCGGAGCTGGTCGATCAGGGCATCCTGCCCGGGCTTGATCTTTTTCCTCGCCGTGTCGAGGTCGAAGAATTCGGCGCGATCGATTTCAGGGAATTCGGCCTGCCGGCCCGAGTGCGGCGGCCACTCCATCGTGAAGGTGTTGCAGACAATCGCCGCCGGATCACAGTCGCCCTGGAACGCCCAGGCGTGGACGATCTTGCCACCCTTCTGCTTGATCGGGCTGAGTGGAACGTAGGGGCCCGCGGGCTTCACCCCGGTCTCCTCTTCAAACTCCCGCTCGGCGGTGGCCAGGAGGTCTTCGCCTTCTTCGGGCTCCCCCTTGGGGATCGACCAGGCCCCTTCATCCCTGTTGCGGAAGTAGGGCCCGCCCGGATGTGCCAGCAGAACTTGGATGGCTCCATTCTGGACGCGATACATCAGCAATCCGGCGCTAAGTCTGGCCACAATCGTCTTCTCCAAAAGGTCTGCGGTCACGCGTGCGGCGGCCGTTGCCGTAAGCGATTTTTCCACGTGCTTTGCCCGGAATCCGGCCTGAAAGGCGTTTCTTCAGGCCAGCGGCGGCGCGTGGCCGCGTGGCTCTTCAGCGCGGCTGGGATCAGCCACGGCCGAGGCCGGGCGGCGGCGCTTCCTGATGCGTTTGACTGCATCCTAATCGGCGCGGCGCGGGAAGACAACTGATTCGCGCGCGGCACGGTTCCCGCCCTGCCGAGCCCTTGCACGATCTCCCGGCACGGCCGACAATACCCGGGATACAAGCCGCCGAAACAAGGCGCCGGAGCGTTGGCCCCTTTTCGGTCGAATGACGCACTGCGGCGCGCGGCCGGCGCCGGCAGACCGGCCCGCCCCTTCACTTAGAATCAACAGGAGAGTCCACCATGGCTCAGCAGATGGCACGTGTTCCTCGGCGCCAGTTCCTGAAAACCGCGGTCCAGGCCGGCAGCCTGCTGGCGGCGCCTCACTTGATTCCGGGCGCCGCGATGGGAAAAGACGGGAGTGTGGCCGCCAGCGAGCGGATCGTGTTGGGTGGGATCGGCATCGGTAGTCGGGGGATGTACGACCTGGGGTGCTTCCTTCCGCAGCCGGACGTGCAATTCGTGGCCGTTTGCGACACCAAGGCGGCTCGCCGGGCCGCCGTGAAGAACATGGTCGATCAAAAATACGGCAACCGGGATTGCGCCACGTATCGCGACTTTCGCGAACTGCTGGAGCGCGACGACATCGATGCGGTGCTGATCGCGACCGGCCCGAACTGGCACGCCACGGCGTCGATCTACGCCGCCAAGGCCGGCAAGGATATGTATTGCGAAAAGCCCTGCACGAAGAACATCGCCCAGAGCCTGGCACTGGCCGAGACAATGCGGCGCTGCGGGCGGGTCTTCCAGGCGGGGACTCAACGGCGGAATTTGCCGCATTTCGCCTTCGCCTGCGAGCTTGCCCGGACGGGGAGACTTGGAAAGCTCAAAGCGGTGCACGCCCACCCGGCCGGCCTGGCGACCGTCAGCAGCGGCTGGGCCCCGCCGGAGCCCGAGCCGCCCAAGGAGGAGATCGACTGGGACCTGTATCTCGGCCCGGCGGCCTGGCGGCCGTTCAACAGCAAGTTGCTCGATGGCTTCAACTTTGAAAAAGGCGGCGGATTGGTCGGCGGCGGCGTGCTGGAATGGGGTTCCCACTGCGTCGACCTCTGCCAGTGGGCCGCCAGCGCGGACCATACCGCCCCGATCGAGTACAACCCGCCGAAAGACGGCCGCGTCATCGCTCGCTATGCCAGTGGGGTCGAACTGGTCATCCGCAACGACGGTTGGCTCCCCCTGGGGTCGTGCCCGGTGCGGTTCGAGGGAGAAACGGGATGGGTCGAGGCGGGCGACAGCGGCAAGCTCGTGCTCAGTTCGCCCGAGCTGATCGCCGGGAGAGAGGTTGCCGAGATCGGCGGCTATCCGGCCACCTTCCACGTGCGGGATTTCCTCAACTGCGTGAAGACGCGCAGCCAACCGTTGGCCAATGCCGAGGCGGCGTGCTATTCCCACATCGCCTGCCACGCGGCAAATATCGCGATCTTCCTCGATCGCCAGGTGCGTTACAATCCGGAGAAACATGAATTCATCGGCGACGAACAGGCCAATCGATTGCGGTCGGAGGCGATGCGCGAGCCCTGGAGAGTCTGAGCATCCGAATTTTTAAGTCACGCAGACCACCCTATCCGACCGGAAACAACAAGGACCGCAGACATGCAAGCAACACGATATCCTCTCACATCCGTCGTGCTCGCCGCCACCATAATCGCGTTGGCCGCTCACTCCGCCCGAGCTGCCGACCGCCCCGCCAGCACCGCGGACCAGGAGCGGCAACTGATCAGCGTGCTCCAGTCGGACGCGCCGAAGGCCGAAAAGGCAATCACCTGCAAGCGCCTGGTGATTCACGGCACGGCCGAGGCGGTGCCGCCGCTGGCCGCGCTGCTTTCCGACGCGGAGCTCGCTTCGTGGGCGCGAATCGCCTTGGAGGCGATTCCGGGGCCCGAGGCGGACGAGGCCCTTCGCCAAGCGATGGGAAAGCTCCAGGGGCGCCTGCTCGTCGGCGTGATCAACTCGATCGGCGTCCGCCGCGACCAGCGCGCGGTGGAGAGCCTGGCCGGGCGGCTCGAAGACGCCGATCCGGACGTGGCGTCGTCGGCGGCCGCCGCCCTGGGACGGATCGGCAACGACGCGGCCGCCAAGGTCCTGCAAAAGTCGCTCGGTGAAGCCCCCGCGGCGGTCCGTTCGGCAGTCGCCGAAGGGTGCATTCTCTGCGCTGAACGCGCCCTGGCCGGCGGAAACGCGGACAAGGCCGCGGAGCTATACGACCTGGTCCGCAAATCGGCTGCGCCCAAGCAGAGGATCATCGAGGCGACGCGCGGGGCGATTCTCGCCCGGCGATCCGAAGGGATCCCCCTGCTCGTCGAGCAGCTCAAGTCGGCCGACAAGGGAATGTTCAACATCGGATTGACCACCGCGCGGGAGCTTCCCGGGCGTGAAGTGACCGAAGCTCTGGCCGCGGCGGCGTCCGGCGCGGCCCCCGAGCGGCAAGGCCTGCTCGTCGGCGCCCTGGCCGACCGCCGCGACGAGGCGGTGATGCCCGCCGTGCTGGCAATTGCAAAGAACGGTTCGGAAGGGGCGCGCAAGGCGGCCGCGGCCGCCTTGCAGCGCGTGGGAAACGCCTCCTGCGTCCCCGTCCTGATGGAGATGGCCGCCGGCGCCGACGAGGAGTTGTCGAAGGCGGCCGTGGAGGCCCTGGCCGGAATGTCCGGCAAGGACGTGGATGCCGTCCTGGCCGAGCGCTTGTCGCAGGCTTCGGGCGCGGCGCGCCGCGTGCTTATCGAACTGGCCGGCCGGCGGAGGGTCGCCGCCGCCTCCGGCGCCTTGATCAAGGCGGCCGACGACGCCGACGGCGGCATCCGCGCGCTGGCCCTGGCCGCTCTCGGCTCGACCGTCGGACCGGACGAACTCTCGTTCTTGATTACGCGGGCAGTAGCGCCCCAGCGTGCCGAGGACGCCAAGGCCGCGATGCCGGCCCTGAAAGCCGCCTGCATTCGCATGCCGGACGGCCAGGCGTGCGCAAAAATGCTGATTCTGGCGATGTCGGATGCCCCAATCGAAACGAAATCCTCGATCCTGGAGATTCTCGGCGCGATGGGCAACGCCACGGCCTTGGAAGCAGTCGGGGCCGCCGCGCGGGATAAGAGCACCGAGCTACAGGACACGGCGAGCCGCCTGCTGGGCGAGTGGATGACCGTCGATGCGGCGCCGGTCCTGCTGGACCTGGCGAAGACCGCAACGGACACCAAGTACCAGGTCCGCGCCCTGCGGGGTTACATCCGCCTCGTTCGCCAGTTCACCCTGCCCGACGCGCAGCGCGTCGAGATGTGCCGCGCGGCGCTCGCAGCGGCCAGCCGCAAGGACGAGAAGGACCTGGTCCTCGAAGTCATGGGGCGTTATCCGAGCGTCGACATGTTGAGGCTTGCCGTCGAGGCGGCGAAAGACCCGGCCCTGAAGAACGAGGCCGCCGCGGTCTCGCTGTCCATCGCGCAGAAAATCGGCGGTTCCGGCGACGTCCGGGACCTGCTCGCCAAGATCGGCCACGAGCCGATGAAGGTCGAGATCGTCAAGGCCGAGTACGGCGCCGGCACAACCTTCAAGGACGTGACCGCGATCCTCAAAAAACACGTCCGCGATTTCCCGCTGATCGTCATGCCGGCCGGCGGCTACAACTCCGCCTTCGGCGGCGATCCGGTGCCGAATGTCGTCAAGACGTT
Organism: Planctomycetota bacterium; assembly: GCA_023621895.1. Classification (GTDB taxonomy): domain Bacteria; phylum Planctomycetota; class Planctomycetia; order Pirellulales; family Thermoguttaceae; genus JAAYCB01. Next base: position 68 of record JAMOAF010000238.1, on the reverse strand, counting down.
GAAGGTCCGGTATCGGATCGACGGCAGGGAGGGCGAAGCGTCGTTCGGGGAAAACGCCCCGATCATGC
>JAMOAF010000208.1 GCA_023621895.1 Planctomycetota bacterium | reverse complement strand
GCTGATCTGGGTGCAGCCCGACGATGAAGCTGCCATCAAGACGGCCTTCCAGAAGACCCTGGCCGTGAGGAAACTCAGCCCCGAAGCGAGGGAGCTGGCCGATACGTATTTCTTCGAGACGCTTGTTCGCATCCACCGGGCGGGTGAAGGCGCGCCGTACACCGGGTTGAAGCCGGCTGGCCGCGACCTCGGCCCGGTCATCCCGGCCGCCGACAAGGCCATTGCAGACGGAAAAGTCGAACCGCTCTTAAGACTGCTGCCGGCCGCTGCACATGTCGGCGTTCGCAAACACTTCAACGAGGTGCTTGCCAGGAAGAACTTCAAAGCGGATGATGTGCCAGCCGGCCGCGCTTATGTCGGAGCGTATGTCGCCTTCATGCACGCGGCAGAGGGAGTCCATGAAGGCGAGCACGGGGATGTGGACCACCAACATCATCAGAAGGAGGCCTAAGGTGAAGCCCACGGACATCCTGATGAGCGAGCACCGCGTCATCGAACAGGTGCTTGACTGCCTGGAAAAGATACTGGATCAATGCACGTCCGAGAACAAGCTGGACACGGCATCGGCGAAGCAGGCCATCGAGTTCTTTCGCGGCTTTGCCGATCACTGCCACCACGGCAAGGAAGAGGCGAAACTCTTCCCGGTGATGGAGGCCAGCGGATTCTCCGGCGGCTGTAGCCCGGTGGCCGTCATGCTCCGCGAGCACGAGCTTGGCCGCCTCTATATTCAAGGCATGGACGCCGCCATGGAGCCGGCCGCAGCGGGCGATGCTGAGGCAATGAAGTGGTTCATCCAGCACGGGCAGAGTTATCTGAAACTGCTCCGGGAGCACATCCGCAAGGAAGACATCTGCCTCTTTCCGGCGGCCGACCATCGCCTGACGGAGAGGGATCAGGAGCAACTCCTGGCGGAATTCGAACGGGTCGAGGCCGAGGAAATCGGGCACGGAACTCACGAAGCGTGCCTCAAGATTGCCAACGAACTTGCCGACCGGTTCGGCGTCCCGCGCGCACCTGGCCAGCCGGGTAGCGCCATTGGCAGCAGGCACGAACATTAGCGGGAGCAAATCCGGCCTTGGCTCGGGACGGTGGCCAGAAACGGCGAAGGAACGAGGGCCGACGCCGCGAGGGTATCTGAGGAGTTCAGGACCGCAGAGCGGAGAAACTGGGAGATACCACCGTGAGGAGGAGGCGCGGCGCAGATTGCCTGATGAAACACCGCGCGTGGTGGACCATGCGGACCGTGCCGCGGCCGTTGTCCGTCGTCGCGGCCGGCGTTCAATCCCCTTCCGGCCAACCCTGCTCGCCGACGAGGCGAACGAACCGGCAGGGGGTCAGGCGGGTCTTCAACAGGCGATCCTGCCGGCGGCGAACGGCCTGGAGGCACTGGCTGTCATCGTCGCCGACCGGCATCACGAGAATCCCGCCGTCGGCCAGTTGGTCTGTCAAGGCGCGGGGAATCTCCGGGGCGCCGGCAGTGACGAGAATCCGGTCGTAGGGCGCGGCTTGCGGGTAGCCCAGCGTGCCGTCGCCGACGATCAGCGTGACGTTCGCATAGCCCAGCTCACCGAGCACCTCCGCGGCCCGGCGCGAAAGCGCTTCGATCCGCTCAACGCTGAGGACTTCGCGAGTGATTTCGGCCAGGACCGCCGTCTGGTAGCCGCTGCCGGTGCCGATTTCCAGAACCCGTTCGGCCCCGGTCAACTGGAGCATTTCGGTCATCAGGGCCACGATGTACGGCTGGCTGATCGTCTGCCCCAGGCCGATCGGCAGGGCATTGTCGGCATACGCCTCGCTCCGCGACTGGACGGGGACGAATCGCTCCCGCGGCACGCGGGCCATGGCATGGAGGGTCCATTCGTCGCGGATTCCCCGCCCGCGCAGGTCCTTCTGGATCATCTGCTGCTTGGCGGCAAGCAGATCGGGGGGTGTACTGAAATCGTCGAGCATCGGTGCGCGTCCGGCAGACGAGTGCGGTTGGGGGCCGATCCCGGGACCGTCGACGATTCCCCCCGTTTCCGGCCCCGGGAGGCGTTCGGCGTGGCCTTGGATTAGTCGTTACGGATTGGCGCGCCAATCGACCAGGTGCAGTTCGACGCTCCGGCGGCCGCGGAAGGAGTTGATCACCGGGCGAAAAGCCACATCCAGCGGCGCGCTGACGCCGGCCAGCTCCTCGGCCCACTCCCCGCCGCCAAAGGCAACCGCCCGCAGCGTGACATTGTGTTGGGTCAACTTCAGTGCCAGGTGGTTTCCACTAGCCCCGATCTGCCTTGGCGGTTCGGCCAGGGTGACGCCGCTGGTGCACAGCAGGGGCCGCGCGTTCGACTGGCCGAAGGGGGCGAGCTGCTCGATCTGCCCGACCACCTTGAGCGTAAACGCGCTGAGGGGCGCCTCGGCGTCGATCCTCAACTCGGCCACCCTGAGCTCCTCGCGGATTTCCTCGGCGGCCAGCTCGCAGAACGCGGCACGGAACGCCTCGACCTGCGACTGCTCGATCGTCAGGCCGGCGGCGGCGGCGTGGCCGCCGTGAGCGACCAGGTATTCGCCGCACCGGCAGAGGGCGGCGTGCAGGTCGAATCCCGGCACGCTCCGCGCCGAGCCGGTGCCGGGCTTGACGCCCAGCGGGTCGAGCGCGATCAGCACCGTCGGCCGATGGTATTTTTCCGCTAGCCGGCCGGCGACGATCCCGATCACGCCGGGGTGCCAACCCCGCTCGGCCAGCACCAGCGCCGCGTCGCACGACGGATCGAACGTGTCCTTGGCTTGCTTGCTCGCCGCCAGGTAGATGCCGCGCTCGAGCTTCTGGCGGCTCTCGTTCAGCCCGTTGATATACCGGGCGAGCTCCTCGGCGCGATCCGGCCGGTCAGTAACGAGCAGCTCCACGCCAAGCTGGGCCTGGCCGAGCCGGCCGGCCGCATTCAGCCGGGGGCCGAGCGCAAAACCGATGTCTTCCGCATCCAGGTAGGGCTTCCGATCGAGTTCCGCGAGTTTCATCAGCGCGTCCAAACCGACGCCGGGCTTCTCCTTCAAGCTGCTCAACCCGTAGCGGACAAGCACGCGGTTTTCATCGACCAGCGGGACCACGTCGGCCACGGTTCCCATTGCGGCAAACCCGACCGCCGAGACGAGGAAGTCGCGCATCGACGGGCCGACCCGCTTGGCGCCGGCCGCCTGCTGGCAGAGGGCCCAGGCCAGCTTGAAGGCCACGGCCGCGCCGCTCAGCCCGTCGAATGGGTAGTCGCTGCCGGGCAGGTGGGGATGGACGATCGCCTCGGCCTCGGGCAGCTCTCCCCCTGGAGCGTGGTGGTCGGTGACGATCAGGTCGATGCCGGCCTCTCGGGCGGTGCGCGCCTGGCTCGCGCTGGAGATTCCGCAGTCGACGGTCACGAGCACCTGCGTGCCCTGCGCGGCAAGGCTGCGGACCGCCTCATGGTGCATCCCGTAGCCTTCGTCGAGCCGGCTCGGCAAATAGTAGGTTGCGTCGGCTCCGAGCAGCCTCAGGCATCGGAACAGGATCGCCGTGCCGGTCATCCCGTCCACGTCGTAGTCGCCGTAGATGGTGATCCGGCGGCCGCCGCGAATCGCCTCGTGGAGCTTCTCGGCGGCCATTTTGCAGCCGGGCAGAAGGTTCGGGTCGCGGAGATCGCTGAGTTTCGGATCGAGGAATTCGCGCGCCGATTCCGCTTCGCGAATCCCGCGGCAGATCAGCAGTTGGGCAACCACGGCCGGCACGCCGGCCGACTGCTGTAGCCGGGCGATATGGTCCGGGTCATGAGGGTGGATGCGCCAACGTTTGGGCATGAGAGACACCTCAGCAGGCCGCCCGGCCCGCGCAAGAGCGCAGCGGCACCGCCTGTCCGGAACCACCGTCGAGGGCGCCTCCCGCGGTCGGAAGCGAACCGGTCCGCCGATGATCTTTCGGATCGGGGTCCGAGAGCGAGAAAGAGCCTTCGGCGAAGCCTATTTCTTCTTCTCGTTGTGGATCGTGTGGGTGCGCGTGCGGGGGCAGTACTTCGAGAGCTTCAACTTTTCGCCGCCCGGCTTGCGCCGCAGCGTGTAGTTGTACTCGCCGCAGTCCTCGCATACGAGAAAGACCGTCTCCGCCTTCTTCTTCTTTCCGCCCTTGGCCATCTGTCGGATCTCCGCTTCGGCAATTGCACATTGACTCGGACTGCCCCTCGCCCGACGCTGGAAACGCCGCCGGGCGGGGCACGAATAACCAACCTCGACGCCGCAAGCCCCCAGACAATCCGCCGGGCCCTCCGTCGCCGGATGATTTGCAGCGTCGCAAGATTCTTTCTCTCTTCGGGCGACCCCGAATTGGCTATTCTACTAAATCCGCCGGAATTGAGAATCCCGTCGGCGAGACTTTAGATAAGTGCGCGGTGTCCGGGAGCCAAGAACCCGCATGCGCAATCGGCTGTATGCCTATCATTATGGATGGACACACCCCTCACTCGGAGTAGTTTCACGCGGAGGCGCGGAGCCGCGGAAGGGGGAAGGGAGAAGGGGTGTGGCTCTAGCGGTAGGTCACGACTTGTTTAAAGCAGGGGCGAGGTTTTCCACTGTTTTCAGCTC
>JAMOAF010000673.1 GCA_023621895.1 Planctomycetota bacterium | reverse complement strand
CCCCGCGCTTCGTTACGTACGGGTTGTGCCGCAGCGCAGGCGCGCCGCGGGGCAAGCCGAAAGCGGCTATCACGCTCTCATGAATTCCTCCCGGAATCACGCAAGCTCATTTAGCCCGCGCCGCCCGCTCGTTGTCGGCCGGTGGAAGGGGGGTATCCTCGATCGGGCTGAGCGGATACTCTATCGGAAACGGGACGGGCTCGCGCCGGCGACCGGTCGCACGCGTCGCGTGACCGGACTTTCCCGACGTGCCCCGTGTCTGACAATGGCTGCCCGTCGCCCCCCGTTCATCTCCAACGACCGTTTGCCGGAGTCTGCCGACTTGAACCGCCAGGAGCCGCGTGCTCGGTCCGAAGAGGTCATCGCTCCAAGAGCCTACCGCTACGCGCGGCGGTTGGTTGTCGCCCTGGTCGGCGGAACGATCGTGGTTGCCGGCCTGGTGATGCTCGTCACGCCGGGGCCGGCGATGGTGCTGATCCCGGCGGGGCTGGCGATCCTGGCGATTGAATTCGCTTGGGCTCGGCGCTTGTTGAAGCGGTCAAGGCGCGCCGTCGCGGAACTGGGTGTCCGGGGCGTCCGGCGGGGTCGGCCGCGCGCCGACGCCGGGGTAGCGCCCGTCGAAAAGGAACAACACGCCGGAAAGCATGACGCCGAGCCCGCCAACGACGAACAGGGCCTCGCGTGAAGAACCGGACGCGGCGAGAACCCAGGCGCCGACGGCCGGGGCCGTCATCCGCGTAATGCCGTCAACGAACACGAGAATGCCCTGGTAGCGGCTGGCTTCCCCACCCGTGCGGGCGAACTGGGCCACGCCAATCTGCCACCAGAGAATCCAAAGACCGCCCTGCACGGTTCCGCGGCTGATCCTCGCCAGCACGGGAATAATCAGGGCCGCGGGACCGAAGAAAGCCGCGCAGGCCGCCGTCGCGGCGAGCAACAGGGGGTCCAACCCCCAGCCGAAGGCAACCCATGCCCAGGCGGTTGAAAGCCGCGTCCGATCGAACCACCGCCCGAGCCAACCGGTCGTCAGGAACGACACGACCGCCGGGACGATGTGCAGCAGCAAAGCGCACTGGACGTAGGTGTAATGCAGGTCTTTTTCGAGGAAGGCCGGGATGTAAGAGACGTATGTCATGGCCGCGAAGTTGTACAGCAGGCAAACGAGCACGTAGCGGCGGTACAGAGAATCCCGCGCGACCACGGCGAAAGCCTCCTGGAAGCTTTGCAGCACGTGGGGCCGATAATCGGCCGCCAGGTCGGAGGGGTCTTCCTCGACGCGAATTCCGTGAAATAGAAGGAAGCTGATCAGGCACATCGCCCCGGCCAGCAGAATCAGGCCGCGGACAACGGTCATGCCGAGACTCTCGGAGTAGGTCGAAGCGAGGTCGAGCACGGCCGAAGAGGCAAGAAACGCCAACACGAAAACAAGCGACGACCAGGCGCGGATCTCGCCGGTCGCCTGCCCCCGGTGGCTGGCGGGGTAGTTGAGGCGGATGATCGCGGCAACGGCAGGTCGCGTGATCGTGCTGAACATCAACCCGACGCCGCCAAGGAAGAGGAACAGCAGAGAGTTGTTCGTGAAGGCCATCAGGCTGGTTGCCACGGCGGACGCCACCCCCGGCAGGAAAACGAAGGGCATCTTCGGGCGCGACGCCATCCAGTTGCTCAGGTAGAGGGTCGAGAGCATCCCCGCCCCCGACAGGGTCAGGCTCAATCCGAGCTGCCAGACGGGCGCCGACATTTCCTTCAGAGCGATGACCGGAGCCGTGGCGATCAACCCGCCCGCCACGGCATCGAACACGGCATACAGCAGGTGAAACCGGTAGGTTCTGCGAGATGCTTCGGGTAGTGTCGGAGCGGAAAACAACCAGGATGCCATGACAAGCTCCGCCCACGCCCTCGTCCGATTGCCGATTCCGCCCGCAAAGTCGGAAAGACCCGCCGCCACGAGCCCTTCAGATTAGCAGAGCCGCTGCCCAGGTCAAGGAAAAGCGGAAACGAAAGCCGAAAGCCGAAAGCGGAAAAGAAGTCCGTCCTCTGCCCCTGGTTCCCAAGCCGGAGCTTGGGAACAAGTCGGGCGCGAAAGACTGAACCCTGAACCCCGAACCCTGAACCCTCTACCTGAACCCCGAACCCCGAACCCTCTTACAGGTAGTCGCAATCCATGCCCAGCCGGGTTTTGAGCTGCTCGAACTCCTCGCTGTAGTGGTCGCTCGAGGAATGGACGTGTTCGGCCTCGGTGATGAACTTCATCTGGTCGTCGCAGGCGACCCGATGTTGCCGGAACGTCTCTTCGTAGTCGTTAAGATTCTCGCCGTAGACGATCAGCAGTTTGTGCTCATCGAACTGGACTTCCTGGGGGATGCCCGGATTGAGCACGGCGATTCCCGTGCAGCCGTCGTTGAGCAGGAGGTCCTCGAATTCGTAGAGGATGCTCTTCAGCACCGGCATGTCGATGTGTTCGCGGTAGAGGTCCTGGTGGCCGCGGGCCTGGCGGTTGTGGCTGGTTTCGAGGACCACGTCGACGACCGAGCCGAGTGGATCAAGCAGTTCGAGGAAGGCGTCGAACAGGTAGGGTTTGCTGGCGGCGCCCATCAGCACCGGCACATTGGATCGGGTCTCTTCGTCGCGGTAGCGGTCGTGGCGGTATCCTTGGCAGGGGATGACCTGGAGGTCGTAGGATGGGCGAACGGCGTCAGTCAGGTGGAAATCGCCATAGCGCGACACCCCCAGATGCGCCTCGAGTTCTTCCTCGCTGAGGTGTTCAAAGCTGCTCGTCCCCACGGGGATGGAACCATCGCGGAAGACATTGCGGAAGAATCGCTTGAGGAAGCCCATCGATCGTTTCTCGTCTCTTTCGCCTTTTCCGGACTTCGGAGCCAGGGACCGGGCTCGGCCGGAGTTGTCTCGGCCGGTTGCGGAACGCCATGGTTCGCCCAGCCCCTTGTTTGCAACGTCACGCTCGCCTCTTCGCGGGCGATGCTACCAAACCGTAGGTCACGGCTTTCGCGCCGGCGGCGGCCTTTCAGCGGTTTGCTCCCGGCCGCGGTCTTCGCCAACCGGCACAAACGGACCCAACGTTCCGGCCGCCAAGACCGTTGCGAACCGGCCGATTTGGCGGCCGTCCGGGCCGGCTGCGCGGCCTGGAAAGGCGATGCCTTGTTTACCAGAAAAAAACCGGCGGCCGCCGTTGAAACCACGCATTGGCCTAGGCAAGTCTAGCACCGCCAGCGGCCCCGCGCCGTAATCGGCGGGGCGCCGAAGACGAAACTCTCTCCCGCTCGTGGCAAGGTGTCCCGGTCAGTGCAAGAATGACTTCACGCCCCGTGGCGGTCGCGGCCGGAACAGGCCGGCGTATAATGGCCCATACGGTCGCCGGCCGCGATTTTCTCCGGCCCGCCACCGCCGGCCGGATGAACCATCAGTAGGAGTCTGAGTGAATGGCAACCCTTGCGAGAGTCTTCCGCGCTTGCGCCCTATGGCTGGCGCTGCCGGCTTTGGCGGTCCTGCCGGGCTGCCGCGGCGATTCCAGTTCCCCCGCGCCCCCGGCCACCGGCTCCAAGGCCGATGCGGTTCTCGAAGACGAGACATGGGACGTCGTGTTTCTCAAAGGCCAGCGGGTGGGATATTCCCATGCGGCGGTCTACCGCGAGCAGCGCGATTCCCAGGATGTGCTGCGCGTCGAGTGCCGCGAGGCCTTGACGCTGCGTAGCTACGGCAACTTGCTCCGCATGGAATCGGAGTATGTGTCCGTGGAGACACCCGAAGGGCAACTGCTGGAGTTCAGCAGCAGCCTACCCCAGGGAGGCACGCCGATGCGGACGGTCGGCCGGGTCGTCGGCGACCAGCTCCAACTGCGGGTCAGCACCTCCGGCAAGACGCTCGAAACCGCGATCCCCTGGTCGAGGCAGTACGGCGGCGCGTACGGACTTGCCGGCTCGCTCAAGCGGCAGCCGCTGCGGCCGGGCGAGACGCGGACCGTCCCCGCGCTCGACGTGGCAAGCAACCAGGCGGCAACCACCTCACTCCGCGCGGTGGACTACGAGGAGACCGAGCTGATCTCCGGATCGCGCCGGCTGCTCCGCGTCGAGATGACCACGGAGATGGCGGGCCGCGAGATTCAGGGAACGCTGTGGATCGACGACGAGGGGGAGATTCTGAAGAACCGCGTCGCCGCGATCCTGGGATACGAATCGATCCGGGCGACCCGGGAGGAGGCGCTCGAGGAAGTCAAGCAGGTCGACTTCGACCTCGGCCGGGGATCGGCCGTAAAGGTCGCCCGGCAACTGAACGCCCCGCACGATACGAAGAAAATCGTTTACCGCGTGCGTCTGGAGAGTGCGGACCCGATGAAGGTTTTTTCCTCGGGCCCCACGCAGGAAGTGGTTTCCAAGGGCGATGGCGTTGCCGAGATTACGGTCTATGCGGTCCGCCCGGGCGCGGAAAGCCGGAGCCCCGACGGGCAGACCGGCGCGCCGACCGAGGCCGACCTCGCCCCGAACAACTTGATTCAGAGCGATGATCCAACGGTCGTCGCCATGGCCCGGCAGGCCGCCGGCGAGGTGAAAGACCCCTGGCT
>JAMOAF010000684.1 GCA_023621895.1 Planctomycetota bacterium | reverse complement strand
CCCACTACATCGCGCGACCCAACGCCACCCAAAATCCCGCCGGCCCCTCCGGCGGATCATTCGGCTTCCCACTACATCAGGCCCCCCGCGCCACCCAAAAATCCCGCCGGCTCGCCCGGCGGATCGTTCGGCTTCCCACTACATCGCGCGACCCAACGCCACCCAAAATCCCGCCGGCCCCTCCGGCGGATCATTCGGCTTCCCACTACATCAGGCCCCCCGCGCCACCCAAAAATCCCGCCGGTCCCGCCGCCGGATCATTCGGCTTCAGACTACAGCCCCCGGCCCAACGTTTCCCACGAGAGCCCAGAAGCTATGCAGATCCGACCCTACGAACTCGACTCCTTGACCTTTGCCTGGTGCCACCGCGTCTATTGCCGGTGGCGAACGCATCGGCGGCGACGCCATGCACGGCTTGCGGAACTCGATCACGAGGTCCTGGCGCCGTTGCTGCGGCCTTACAGCATCCATCTTCTCGATGTCGCCGCGGACCAGATCGACGTGCGCGCATTGGTCAGTCTCCAGCCAACGGAGGCAGTCTCTTCGGCAGTGAGCAAGATGAAAGGCCGCATCAGCAAGTGGCTGCGTGAGCAAGACCAGGTGGCGCGGCCCGAGAGATCGCTCGGCCGAGGCTATTTTGCGGCGACTACCGGACAATCCACCTCGGCGGCGGTCGAAGACTATCTCCAGCAGCAGGCGGAGCATCACGGGTACGCCGGCCGCGCCCGCTCGCCTGTGTTCGTGCAGAAGTTTGAACGAACGGACCAGTCGCGGCGAATTCTGGAGACGGATCACGCCGTAACCGCGCTCCGATACCACGTTGTGCTGGCAACATGGTTTCGCCGAGGCGTGTTCGGTCCAACCGCGGCTGAAGCCGTATGCGGTTGTTGGCGGGCAGTTCAGGCAGATCGCCGCATGGTGATCGACAAGGTCTCGTTCTTGCCGGATCACGTCCACGTGGCGCTCGCCTTGCATCCCGGCAGGAGCCCGGCGGAGATCGTCACCGCCATGATGAATGCGGCACAGGAGAAGATGTGGGACGAGTTCGCCGACAGCGTGGTCAGGGCGGGCGTGGAACGCCTTTGGCAAACGAGCGCCTACATCGGATCGTTTGGAAATCTGTCCTCGAATGCGATCAGTGCGTATCTGGAACGATGGGAGCGGGTGGCCGAGTAGTGGGAAACCGAACGATCCGCTGGAGGGGCCGGCGGGATGTAGTGGGAAACCGAACGATCCGCCGGGCAAGCCGGCGGGATTTTTGGGAGGAGGGCGAGGCGGGGACTGTAGTGGGAAACCGAACGAGCCGCCGGCGGGGCCGGCGGGATTTGAGGAGGGCGCGAGCCGGGGGATGTAGTGGGAAACCGAACGATCCGCCGGAGGGGCCGGCGGGATTTTTGGGTGGCGCGCGAGCCGGGGACTGTAGTGGGAAGCCGAATGATCCGCCGGGCGAGCCGGCGGGATTTGAGGAGGGCGCGAGCCGGGGACTGTAGTGGGAAACCGAACGATCCGCCGGCGGGGCCGGCGGGATTTGAGGAGGGCGCGAGCCGGGGGATGTAGTGGGAAACCGAACGATCCGCCGGGCAAGCCGGCGGGATTTTTGGGAGAATGATCCGCCGGGCAAGCCGGCGGGATTTTTGGGTGAACGAGCCGCCGGGCGAGTTGGTGAGGATTTTGTGATGATTAGCGGAGTGGTTACCCATATTCAACGCTTCTCGGTCCATGATGGACCCGGGATTCGCACCACGGTGTTTCTGAAGGGCTGCCAGATGCACTGCCCCTGGTGCCACAATCCCGAGACGTATCGCCGCGAGCCGGAAATCCAGGTCTTTCCCGAACGCTGCATCGGGTGCCGCGCTTGCGCCGCCGCCTGCCAACACGCCGCGCACGAATTCTCCGGCGCGGCCCACCGCTATCATCGTGAGCGCTGCGTGGCCTGCGGCAAATGCGCCGAGACGTGCTACGCCAAATCACTCGTGCTGGTCGGCGAGCAACGCACGGCGGAATCCGTCGTGGCCGAGGTGCTCGCCGACCGCCCGTTCTATCAGCCGGCCGGCGGCCTGACGCTCTCCGGCGGCGAGCCGCTCCTCCAGGCTGAGTTCGCTTGCGAAATCCTGCGACTCTGCCGCCGCGAAGCAGTCCACACGGCGATCGAAACCAACCTGGCCTGGCCCTGGGAAGTCGTCGAACCGCTGGTTCCCCTTGTGGACCTGTTCCTGGTCGACGTTAAAATCATGGACGATGCGGCGCACCGGGCCTGGACCGGCGCCTCGAACGCGCGGACGCTGGACAACCTGCGGCGGCTCGACGCCTTGAACAAGCCCCTCGTGGTCCGCACGCCGGTCGTGGCCAGCGTCAACCAGCGGCCGGAGCAGATCGGGGCAATCGCCGATTTCCTCGCCACGTTGCGCAACGTGCGGCAGTACGAACTCTTGCCATACCATCCGCTGGGCAAGGGAAAACACGAAGCCCTCGGACTCGATCGTCCGCCGCCCGAGTTCCACGCACCCACGGCGGCCGAGCTCGCCGCGCTGGCCGAAACTGCCGCACGATCTGGTTACGTCGTCCGGGTCGCCGGCGCGGCCCAGCCGGCCCTTGATCGCAGGGGCGTCACCCCGGTACAAAAAAGTCCCCATTGAACACGGAACCTTTCCCCATGGCCCTGCTGGTGCAAACGGAAATCAGCTACGACGCGCGGCTGGAGCATCTCCGCAAACGGAAGGAAGCGCAGACTGCCGAAAAACTCCGCCGCCTCGGTCCGATGAACGAGGACGATTACGGGATGGTGCTGCCGCCGGAGGATTTTGCCTGGCAGCCCAAACCCAACCATCCCAACGGTTCGTTCTATGGCCTGCAAGGTTGGGCCGACAATTTCTGCGATCTTTTGGCCTGCCATCCGGTCTACGTCGATCCGATGGACGCCCTGGCCGGGCGCTACATGGTGCTGCTGAATCGCCTGCGGAAATGCAACTGGCCCCCGGAATTCGATTACGACGCGTTGAAGCCGGACCAGCAGCGCTACGGGATCATCTCAGGGATTGGCAACGACGCCCACTTCGCGCCCGACTATCGGATCGGCCTGGAATTGGGATGGGGCGGCCTGCTGGCCAAGGTCCGCCGTTGCCGGGCCGCGCAGGGGCGCGACAAGGCGGAATTCTACGAGGCCGAAGAGCGCGTGATCCGCGCCATCCAAGGCTGGATCCGCCGCACGGTCGAGGCGATCGAGGCGGCCCTGGAGCGGGAGACCAACCCGGCGCTGAAGGCCAACCTTCGCGAGATGGCCGAGGTGAACCGCTGGCTGATCGAGGGCCCTCCGCGGACGCTCCGCGAAGCCTGCCAGTGGATCGCCTGGTTCAACATGGCCTCGCGGACCTACAACCGCGACGGCGCCGGCGGGCAACTCGACGAACTGCTGCGCCCCTATTATGAACGCGACCGCCGCGCCGGCCGCATCGACGACGAGGATGCGATCTTTCTGCTGGCCTGCCTGCTGCTGAACGATCCCCACTACTATCAATTGGGCGGCCCGGCGCCGGACGGTCGCGATCAGACCAGCCACCTGTCGTTCCTGATCCTCGAGGCGGCCCACCGGCTGAAGTCGACCTGCAACCTGACGATCCGCGTTCACGACGGGCTCGATCCGCGGCTGCTGCGCAAGGGCGTCGAGCACCTGCTGGAGGACCGCAAGGCCTGGCCGCGGTTTTCCGGCGACAAGGCCCTGGTCGAGGGCTTCATGCGCAACGGCTACTCGGCCGAGTTGGCCCGCCAGCGGATCGCCGTCGGCTGCAATTGGATGGCCCTGCCGGGCTTGGAATACACGATGAACGACACCGTCAAGATCAACGTGGCCAAGGTCTTGATGGTGGCGTTCGACGAGATGCTGCTGGAAGAGCCCCGCCCGTCGGTCGCTTCGCTCTGGCGGCGGTTCGAGGAGCACCTCGGCCGGGCTGTCCTCTGCACCGCCCGGGGCATCGACTGGCAACTCGACCACCAGCACCTGAACGAGCCGGAACTTCTGTTGAACCTGCTCACGCACGGGCCGATCGAGCGGGGGCTGAACGTGACCCACGGCGGCGTCGACCTGTACAACATGTGCATCGACGGAGCGGGTCTGGCCAACGTGGCCGACTCGCTGGCCGCGCTCGAACAGCGCGTGGAACAGCAGCGGCAAATCTCGTGGGAGCAGCTCGCCGAGCATCTCCGCAACAATTTCCAGGGCCCTGACGGCGAGCGCGCGCGGCTGATGATGCGCACGGCGCCAAACTACGGGCAAGGGGATTCGCTGGGCGACCGGTGGGCGCTGCGGGTCTCGCAACTCTTCACGCGGCTGGTCACGGAGAAGCCCACGCCGGGCGGCCGGCGGATGATCCCCGGCTGGTTCTCCTGGGCCGACACCCTGCGGCTGGGCAAGCAGGTCGGGGCGACGCCCGACGGACGCCGCGCCGGCGAGCCCGTCGCGCACGGGGCCAATCCCCGGCCCGGATTCCGCAACGACGGCGCGGCCACGGCGATGGTCAAGGCGATCGCCGCGATCCAGCCGGGTTATGGAAACACGGCGCCCGTCCAACTGGAACTCGACCCCGGCATCGCCGAGTCCGATAACGCCGTGGATGTGATCACCAGCCTGATTCTCGGGCATTTCGCCCTCGGTGGGACGCTGTTCAACATCAACATCGTCGACGCCCAACAACTGCTGGCCGCGCACCAAGACCCGTCGCGGTATCCGGACCTGGTGGTGCGCGTGACCGGGTTCACGGCCTACTTCGCCAACCTCTCGCCCGAATTCCGCCAATTGGTCGTCGACCGGCTGGTCCGCGGCTGCTAAATTGACCTGCGTGATTCCGGGAGGAATTCATGAGAGCGTGATAGCCGCGTGCGCCTTGCCCCGCGCTCACCTGCGCTGCGGCACAAACCGTACGTAACGAAGCGCGGGGCAAGCCCACGCGGCTATCTGAATAACGGCCGCTTCTTCCACGAATCACGCAGGTCGATCTAGAAACGAGGATCGTGATGAAAAGCGGGTACAGAGTCTGTGTTGCGGCGGCCTGCCTGCTTGCCGCGTGTTCCGCCGCCGCGCCGGCGGGCGCGGACCCGGCGGGCTCGCCGGTGAAACGCTGGGAGGTGACGCCGACGCCGCTGGTCGCCCAGGGCGAACCGGCCCGGCAGAAGATCGACCTGAGCGTCGAGTGCAAGGAGGCGATCCAGTCGTGCGGGCTGCAAGTCTGGTCGGGCGAGCGGCTATTGGTTGAAAAGACGCTCGGCGCGCTGCCCGAGGGGACCAGCTCCGTTTCCGTGCTGCTGGACGAACCGGAGCATCGGGTGGCGACGCGCTGGGTGCTCGTCAGCGGGGCGAAGACGCTGGCCGAGCAGACGTTGACATGGGACCGGCCGCGGCACTGGACGCTCTACGTCCTCAAAAGCGCGCACGTCGATATCGGGCTGCACGATTCCCAGTACAAACAGCGGCTGATGTGCGCGGACTTCATCGATCGGGCGCGACAGTTGGCCGACCAGACGGCGGACTGGCCGGACGCATCGCGGTTCCGCTTCGCCGTCGAGGGACTCTGGTGGTGGCTGAACTACCCGCGGGACCGGTCGGAACGGGCCGCCGGCGAAGTGGTCGAGAAGTACGTCAAACGGGGGCTGTTCGACATCGGCGCCTCGCACTCGGGCAACCATACCCAGGTCTACGGGATGGAGGAATTGTGCCGCAGCACCTACTGCCTCCGCGAACTCCGCAAACGCTGGAATGTCCCCGCGGAAACCATGCTGATGGCCGACAACAACGGGATCACCTGGCCGCTGGTGACGGTTTGCGCCGAGGCGGGAATCAAGTACCTGGCATTCCTGCCGAACGCCTGGAACCCGGACGTCCGGAAAGACGTGGTTGGCTGGGGCGTGGATGCCTCGCGCGATCACATGGGAGCGGTGGAGGAAGGGGGCGGCAGCCGAATCGACGTGGGTTGGGAGTCGGCCCTTCCGCACCTCTTCTACTGGCGCGGACCGGACGGCAAACAGCGGCTCCTGGTGTGGACCAGCCCGACGTACACCTCCGCGGGACACGATTTCGGCATCCTGGCCAAGACGCGGGAAATCGCTGAGGCGAAGATGGCCGGGCAGCTCGCCAGGCTCCAGTCGCGCTACCCCTACGACGTCTGGCTCGTCTCCTTCTACTCAGACAACGAGGCTCCCAACCTGGGAGTCCCTGCTTTCGCAAAGGAATGGAACGCCCGCTGGCGATGGCCTGAAATCCGCACGCTCGGCGACCTGGCGGAACCTTTCCGGGAGGTCGAGAAGCGGTTCGGCGATCAGATTCCAACGCTCAGCGGCATGATCACCGGAGGCTGGGCGCAGCATCCGGTTTCGACTCCGCCGCTGCTGGCGATGAAGCGAGCGGCGGACCGGTTGCTGCCCGTTGCCGAGAAACTGGCCACGCTGGCCCGGCTGGCCGATCCCGATTTCATCTATCCGTCGATTGCCTTCCGCAGGGCGTGGGATGCGCTGGTCTGCAACGACGAGCATGGCTACGGCACCAGTTACTACAAGGGACGCCCCGTCTACGATACGTGGATGCAGAAACGGGCCTGGATCGAGCAGGGGCTGGCCACGGCGGAGACGCAAGCCGGGCGGGCCTTGAAAGCGCTGGCCGCTCTCGCCCCGGCCGAGGGGCCGTCGGTCTTCGTCTTCAACCCGACGCTCCAGGCGCGCCGCGAGACCGTGGAGGTCGACCTGCCGGAGGCGCTCGCGGCACGGTCATCCGTACGCTATTCCGGCGGTGCGCCTTGCCCCGCCCATGCCGTGGGCCGCAAGCTGCGGTTTATGACATCGGAGATCCCGCCGATGGGATACGCCGTGTTCCCACTGGCCGAGGGCGGTGCCGGCGCGATCGAAACACGATCGTGCGCCGAACCGCCGTCGATCGAGAATGACTACTACCGCCTCACGTTCGACGCAAATGGTTCGATTACGGGGATCGTCGACAAGCAATTGGACCGGCAGTTGATCGACGCGGCGGCCCCGTACGGAGGCAATCAGTTCGTCTTCACCAGGGACGTGCACGAGAGCTTCTCCTCGCCCGGGGCGGCGCGGTTCGAGATCGAGGCCGGCCCGCTGGAGCAGACCGTGATCGCGCGGCTGGACGATCCCGTGAGCGGAGCGGCGATCGAGCAGCGCGTGACGCTGCCCGCACGCGAAAAGCGCATCGACATCGACAACCGCCTCGAACACGTGCGCGATCTGGCCAGCAAGGACAGGTGGCGCCGGTTCGGTTACTATGCCTTTCCGTTCGACGTGCCGGAGGGCGTATTTCGCGTCGGATTGAACGGATGTTCTGCTGATCCGTACGAGAACCAGACAGGGCACGGCGCCACCGCCTATCATGCGGCCCGGGACTGGTCGTACGTGGGCAATCGCCAGTTCGGCGTCACGTTGGTCCAGATCGACAGTCAACTGGTCGAATGCGGCGCGATTCACAAGCGGAAGAACATCTTTCGCGAGCATCCGAGCTCCTCGCACCTCTATAGCTACATCTTCAACGACTGGCTCTACGCGCACGCCTACGCGACCGGTCCTTCGCACATGAACTTCCGGTACCGCTACGCCATCACCAGCCGCCAGGGGCCCTTTCAAGATACGGGCGCGGCGCGGTTTGCGGAGCGAATCGTCACGCCGGTCCTGGCGACGGTGATTCCGGGGGCGCAGACGGGAAAACTGCCCGCGGCTCCCCACAGCTTCCTTTCAGCCGACTCTCCGGACATCAGCCTGCTTGCGCTCAAGCTCAGCGAGAGCCCCGGACGGGGTGTGATTGCACGGTTTCAAGAGACGGGCGGCCGCCCGGCGGAGGAAGTGCAATTCACCCCGCGTTGGGGAGACGGCTTGCGTTTGACGCGCTGCTCGCTGTTTGAAGACGACGTGGAAACGTTGAGCCAGCCCAGCCTGCGACTCGACCCCTTCGGCTATGCCACGATTCGGATCGAGGGCGAGGAGCCGCTGCCGGCTGCGCCGGCAGTCGTTGTCGGGCAATGCACGGACAAGAGCGTCGCGCTCTCCTGGCCGCCCGTTGCCGGCGCGCGTCAGTATCACGTCTACCGGGGCGAAGACGCCGAGTTTACGCCGGATGAATACCATCTGCTGGCCACCGCGGGGCAAGCGGGATATACGGACGATTGGCTGAGCCCCGATGCGGCGTTTCACTATCGCGTGGCCGCCGTGACGGCCGGCGCCCGGCAAGGCGCCGTTTCCACCGCGGTTCGCGGAGCAACTCGGCCTGCCGGCGGTTCGCCGCCCGCCAAGGTCGGCACGGTCTACACGGGGCTGATCAGCTCGCCGAGGGCCTGGCGCGGCGACGAGCCCGGCGTGCTTTACTTGCAGTGGGGGCAGAACGTGGAATCCGACCTGTCGCACTACGAACTCTACCGGAGCGACGCTCCCGGTATTGAACCGGGAGAGAAGACCTTCGTGGCGAAGGTCGCTCCCGGCCCCTACGTGGTCGTTCCTTTCGAGGACAAGGGGCTCAAGCCGCACACCGCATACTACTACTGCGTTCGCGCGGTTGACCGCGACGGGCACAAGGGCCAGCCGAGCGACGTGTTTATGGGCATCACGCGCGAACCGTAAGCGGGCGGCGCTCACCGTCCGCGGCACGAGAGCACGTGGCGGCAAATCCGAGCGCGGCAGCCCGGCAGCGGCCAGTTCGCTCTCAACGGAAAGGACATCGAATGAACCGGCCATTTGTCCAAAGAGGTGTGAGGCATTCCTGCCACCTTCTTCTGTTGGCGATGCTCTCCGCTGCTTCGCTGGCGGCCGAGATTCACGTCTCGCCGACAGGTTCCGACGATCAGCCGGGGACGCCCGCGGCGCCTGTCCGGACGCTGGAGAAAGCCCGCGTCCTGGCTCGATCGCTTCGCGAGGGTCGCCCCACGGAGGCCGTCAGTATTTTTCTGCACCCCGGAAGGCACATGATCCGCAAGACGGTCGCGTTCAGTCCGGAAGATTCCGGGACCGCGGAGGCTCCCTTGAAGATCCTCGCCTGGCACGATCCGGCGGCCCCGGCCGCGCGGCCGCTCCTGGTGGGCGGCGCGGCCGTCACGGGCTGGAAGAAGAGCACGCTGAACGGCCGATCGGATGTCTTCGAGGCCGATCTGGGGCCGCTGGCGATCACGCACCCTTTCCGGCAGGTCTATCTCAACGGCAAACGCTTGACCTGGGCCCGTTATCCCAACGAGGACCCGGCGCGCCCGTATTCGGGCGGCTGGGCCTACGTCGACGGCGTCCGCCCGCCGATGTACGAGGACATCGAGGGGGAGCGCACCGACACGGTCGTCCTCCGGGCCGCAGACGCGCGCCGCTGGTCGCGGCCGGAGGATGGTGAAGTCTGCATCTTCCCCCGCTACAACTGGTGGAACCGCATCGAGAAGATCGCAGCCTATGACCCCCTAACCCGCACGATCACGCTCGCCAAGGCGATGCCCTACGCGGCGCGCCCCGAGGACCGTTTCTGCATCATGGGCATGCGGGAAGAGCTGGACGCCCCCGGCGAATGGTATCAGGACGTGGAAGCCCGGAAGCTCTACCTGATTCCGCCCGCGGGCGCGGACCTGGCCAGCGACGTCGTGACCGTTCCCACGGTGAACGAGATTCTGCACTTCTCGAAGACCGACCACGTCTGCGTCCGGGGGCTTGAATTGACCTGCGCCGAAGAGGGTGCCCTCCGCTTTACCGACTGCGACCACGCATCGGTCGAAAAGTGCGCGATTCACGACTTGGGCTATTTCCACGGGTCCGCCGTCTCCCTCGACCGCGGCAGGCACGGCACGGTCCGCGGCTGCGATATCTGGAACATCGGCGGGCACGGCGTCTCGGCCAGCGGGGGCGACTCGGCGGCGATGGAGCGATGTGAGCATCTGGTTGAAAACTGCTATATCCACCACGTCGGGCAGTTCAACCGCCACGGCATCGGCGTGATGCTCAGCGGCGTCGGCATCCGCGTCGCGCACAACCTGATTCACGACATGCCCCGCTGCGGCATCTTTCACGGCGGGGTGCTCAACACCCTGGAGTACAACCGCATCCGCCACTGCAACCTGGAAATGGAGGACACCGGATGCACCTACACCGGCGGCTGGTGCGGCGGGTGGCACACGATCCGGTACAACCACTGTAGCGACAGCATCGGGTTCGACAACCACGGCCGGTTCTTCGTGTTCGCCTGGGGCATTTATCTCGATGAAAGCGGCTGCGGCAACGACGTCTACGGCAACATCGTGGAGCGCTGCCAGGTCGGCGCGATGCATCTCCACAACGCGCGGGAGAACCACATCCAGAACAACATTTTCGTCGACAACGCCGGCCCCCAGGGCAAGACCCACCAGCTTTCGCTGCAAACCTGGAACGATTCCCCCAGCGGCGTCTTTCTCCGCGATCGGCAGCCGAAGATGCTCAAGGAATATGAGCGGCTGATGGCCAATCCGGCCTGGGCCGCCATGCGCGGCATGCACGTCTCGCCGGCGGACCCCTTCCTGCCCGACGGCACGATCATGCGGGGCAACGTGATTACGCGGAACATCTTCTACTACCCCAACCAGCCGGACTCGCGCTATATCCGGGAAAACGGCGTGAATCTCCAGTACAATACGATCGATTCCAACATCGTCTGGAACGGCGGGACGGCGCCCGTGAAGACGGGCCGGCAGGCGTTCAAGAGGGTGGTGGCCGACCTGACCGGGAGGATTCCGAATGGCGATTTCTCCCGCCGCCTCACGGCGGAAGAAATCGCCCAAGAGCCTGACCGCACCGTGGCCGCTGACTGGGTCTGGTACCACAAGACCTTCCCGGACCTCCAGGCCGAGATCGTCACGGCGGAGGGCAACAGCGCCTTGCGGCTGCCCGGCGCGTTCAACGCGGAGAAGAAATACATCCGCAACACCTGCATCCGATCGGCGCCCTTTGCCCTGGCGCCCGGCAAGCACTACCGGCTCGGCTTCCAGTTGCGGCACGCCGCTGCGACCGGCGAGTTGGTCGCCCGGTTCGTCTGCGAGAACCAGGGCCTCTGGAAGGCGTTCGGCGCGCGGGGCTTTTTGAACCGTTTGGACATAACGGATGCCGCCGCGGCGAGCGGCGGACTCGCGTGCCAGACGGCGTTTTATCTGCCCAAGGCCGGCGACGCCGATTACGACGCCCGCGTGACCGAGCTGACGCTCCAGTTCCAATTCTGCTCCAGCCAGGGCTGGGCGCAGATCAGCGATCTGCGGTTGGACGAAGTGGAGCCGGCAACGGAGTGGGAGGCGTGGCAGATGGCGGGGGCCGACGCGCATTCGGTCGTCGCGGACCCGCTCTTGGCCGACCCGGAACACGGCGACTTCACGCTCAAGCCGGAATCCCCCGCGCTGCAACTCGGTTTCGAGCCGATTCCGTTTCGCCAGATCGGCCCGTATGAGGACGGCGCCCGGGCGACGTGGCCGATCCGGGAAGCCGAGGGCGTGCGGGAGAACCCACAATGGCTCCAGCCGGTCGCCACGGACAAATCGCAACGCTAATAGGGCCCAATGGACCAGACTCGCTCCATGGGGTTCGATGACCCCAACGAACCGGTGGCGAATTGCGCTCGCCGCTCTCGCTCACCCCGCTGGCCGCGCCGGCCACCGAGTGCAATCGGATTTGCCCATGTTGCCGATCGGGTTGGGTTTCACTTGTCCGGGGGCGTGGCGCAGCCGGCTTGGCCGACGGTGTCGGTCGGGCCGGTGAACCCGGGGCCACCCGCCGCGACGTATCCGTGGCTGGCGCCGCTTGAATCACCGCTAACCCAGAATGCATAGATCGCGCCGTTGCGAAGGTGGAAGCGGAATTGCACGGGTTTGCCGGACAGACTCGACAGGTCCTCGGCCCCTTTCCAGCGTACGGCCAGCAGGGTCTTGTCGGCGTGAACCGGCTCGCAGTTGTCGCGCGTAAACGGCGCGATTGCCTTGCCCTGGCAATCCAGGACCTCGGCCCGCAGTTCTCCCTCGGCGGCCGCAACGTTCACGAACAGACGCCGGCCTGAAAACCGCACGGGCCGGGTGGTGAGCGTGCCCTCCTGTTGGCCGGCCTCCATCGAGGCGAAACCGTCGCGGCGAAAGAAGGCCAGGCCGGTCGACTCCACCGTCGCGTTGCGCCCGGTCGCGTACACGTAGAGCTTGTCGCCCACGATCAGGCATCCTCCGCCGACCGACTGCACGTTGCCGTAGTTCCACGTATCGGGCTCGTTCGACACGGGGATCACCGCCTCGCGGAATGGCCGGTGCCAGTGGAACCCATCGCGGCTGAAGCCGAGCATCACGTCGTTGATCTTCGGCTGGCCGGCCAGCCGTGGGTTGGCGTGCAGGATGCTGAACAGCCCGAGCATCAGGCTCTCGTATGCCACGGCGTCGACGTTGTAGAGTTCGGCGGGCAAGTCGTTCGGGCCGGCTTCGGGCGAGTCCAGACGATCGGCCGCGACCCAGGGGACGGGCTCACCGGCCTTCCACTCCTCGTGCATCGAGGGGCCGCCGGTCCATGCGGCGCCGGCCGTGAAGTCGCGGCACTCCCAGTAGCGGCGCGCCCGGATCACCGGGTTGTAGGGCGGCGTCTTGTACTCCCAGGGGCCCTTGTTCGCCTCGCTGCGGATGCTGTAGACCCAGACCTTGCGGAACGGGTTGTAGAACATCGTGCTCCGGTCGCCGCACGGGCCGGTCCACCGCGGCTCGGTCCAATGGATGCCGTCGGGCGACGTGTGGACCGAGCCCCGCCAGTTGTCGCGGTTGAACTGGAAGAGCTTGAACCGCTGCCGCGGGTCGCTCGACTCCAGGTCGAGCCACACCGTGGAGGAGTCGCGCTGGCCGCTTAGAAGCACGACGTTGGTCGGCGGACGGACGTCGAGGCTGGGCTTGGTCCACTCCAGGCCGTCCGTCGAGGTGGCGTAGGCCGTGTCGCCGAACAGCGCGCTCATGTACCACAGCTTGAAGAGGCGGTCCCTCGGGTCGAAAAAGACGCCGTCGCTGAAACACAGGGCGACCTTGGTCGGATAGATCATTTCCCAGCGCCGGTCGGGGCGCAATACGGGGTTCTTGCCGTACAGCTCGGCCTTGTGGAAACGACGCCTTAGCGTCGTCCGGTCGATCAGGAAGTCGTCGACGAAGAGCTGCCGCCCCACGTCGATCGGGACCACGTCCGGCTTCTGCTCCAGGTACGGCACCCGCATGACCTCGCCGGCGCGGAGTTCCGCCATCGTGCGCCGCGGAGGCCAGGCGTCCGGCAAGACGATGCCGTTCTGTAGCGTTTCCCCCGTCATGCCGGTCGGAGCGACGCCGGCCACCAACCAAGCGAACAACGCAGCAATTCGACGTTTCACCGGCCGACTCCTTATCGAGCAACCGTTCACGGGCCTGGGACAGGCACGTTTTCGCGCCCGGCGGCAGCGAAAAACACGGTCCCATTCATCAACCGAAACCCCCCGTTCCTGGTCCGTGCAGCATTGCATGCGCGTGCCGGGCGAAGGGGCCTTCCTGCCCATATCGCCGCGGGATGTCCTTGGCCCGTCCTCGCGCATCCATCGCGGCAAGAACCGGTCTGGATGCGGGGAGTCTCCTCGTGCCTTATCTTAGCCCCCGCCGATCCAGGTGCAAGCGAGCCCCGATCCTGCTTTGCACCCAAATTGCGGGCAGCCAAACAAAATGGCGGGCAGGCTCACGGAACCGTTGAAACGCCTGCTGAAATCGTGGAGAATTCCCCAAATTCGGTGAGTTTCAGAAGTCGCGTCAACCGCAGGCTGGTCAAGGCGCCAGGCCGGTGAGCAATCACGCAACCATGATCGCGAGGAGAATAAGGTGAAAACGCCGAGGACAATTCCGTTGCCATGGGCACGGCTGGTGGCGCCGGCCGCCTGCGCGGGTCTGCTGCTGGGCTTTGCGGCAGGCGCGTGCCACGCCGAGAACGCCGCCGTCACCGCGGGGCTGTTGCGGGTGGGCATCGCCACGGCGGACATCACGCCCGAAGGCTCGGTTTGGATGGAAGGCTTTGCCGCGCGCAAGAAGCCTTCGGAGGGCGTGTCCAAGGGGCTGACCGCGAGCTGCGTGGTGTTCGACAACACGGTCACGCGATTGGCACTGGTGGCATTGGACCTCTGCAAGATCGGAAAGACGCCGCAACTCGCCGACTTGCAGGCCGCGGCGCAGCAGTCCGGCATCCCGCCCCAGCACCTGATGGTCAACTTCTCCCACACGCACAGCGGGCCGGAAATCAACCACAAGGACAACGCCGCCTACGCGGCGCTGTTCAAGGCGCGCACCGACCGACTGTTTGCGGCCGCCGTGGCGGACCTGCAACCTGCGATCCTCGACTACACGGTGGGGTCTTCCACCATGGCCGTCAACCGCAGGCGGGTTGACGAGAAGGGCCGCTATGCCGGGTTTTTGCCCGAGCCGCGCAAGCCGATCGATCCGGACGTGCCCATCCTGCGCGTCTCGTCCGCGGACGGCGCGGTGAGGGCCGTGCTGTTCGGATACGCGTGTCACCCGTCGACGATGAGCGACTACCGGGTGGGGCCTGACTACGTGGGCTATGCCCGGGACTGGATCGCCGCGGCCTACCCGGGATGCGTCCCCGTGTTCTTCCAAGGATGCGGCGCCGACCTCAAGACCCGCTATACACTGGCAAGCGGCCGTTTCGGCTGCGTGCTGCTTTCGCCGGAGGCGCTCACCGCCGAGTTAGGACACGAGTTGGGCCGCGCGGTCGTGACGGCGCTGGCCGTTCCGCCCGACCCGGTGCCGGCCGCCCGGCCCAAGGCGCCGCAGGAGGCGGTCAAGACGCCCATCCAGCTCGGTGGGATCATCGAGGAGATCAGCGTGCCTGACCGGGAACAGCCCGACAGCAAGTCGCACCGGCTTTGCACCGGTGCGTGGCGCATCGGGGACGTTTACTTCTTCGGCAGCCAGGGCGAGATCGGCTCGCCGATCGGGCTGCGGATCAAGCGCGAGCTTGCCGGAGTGCGTGTGTGGACGAACGGCTATACCCATTGGGGCATCGGCTACATCCTCGATGCCGCCTCGTATCCCGAGGGAGGGTACGAGATCGAAAACAGCGACGTTGGCCCGGCAACGGAAGCGATCCTCGCCGGCAATGCGGCCGGCTACGTCCGCGCGCTGGAGGCGGGCCGGACGGGTCAAGGGCCGATTGCGGGACCAGCGGGCAAGTGAGGACGTAAATGCTTCAATCAGGAGCCACCGAGATGAGAAGATCGCTGGTTGCGTTCGCGTGCGCCGTGTCGGTTTGCGCCGCCGCCTGGGGCGAGCAAGCGGAGTATGAGTCGTTCGAGGATGGGGTGCCGGCCTACTTCGCGACGACGCGGGCGGAGAGCCTGGGCCTCAGTCCCTGGCACAGTAAGCAGGGCAAGAATTCGCTCCGCTGGGACTGGCGGCAAGGCGAGGAGCTGGTCATCCGCCACGGCATCGGGGATCTATCTCGCCGGGGCGGCATCGGTCGCGGCGACCGCCCGAGCTTCGCCGTGTGGGTGTACGTGGAACAGCCGATGACCGGCGCGCTGGTCTTCGAGTTCCGCGAGGGAACGAAGGTGACCGGCTTTTTCCGGTTTCCGCTGGAGTTCACCGGCTGGCGCCAGGGGCGCCCTTCGTATGGTGATTTCCCAAGCGGCAAAGTCACGGCGAAGGTGGACAACATCCGCATCGCGGCGCCCGGCTCCGTGGCCAAGGGGACCGTGTTTCTGGACCTGATCAAGTACAACACGCTCAGCCACGGTTTTGCGATCATCCCTGAGAAAGAGGCACAGTGGCGGCGCCCTGTGCCGGACGAGCGGCGATTCCCCAAGCCCGACCGCGCGACCGAGGCGGAGCTGGCGGGGATCCGCAAGTTGCTGGGGTCCGACGACGGGCCGGGCATCGACGAGGCGCGCGTGAAGGACCTGTGCGACCGGGTCAACGCGCTGGGCATCGTGCGGGACGAGCACGGCATTCGCGGAGGGCCCAGCATCGACAGGCACTATCAATACTGCTGCGAATTCGGAGAGCACGGGGCCAAGGACCAGGACTATTGGCCCGACGAGCACGGCCCCGGCTGGCTCGGTATCCAGGACCCCACGGCCGTCACTTCCCTCGGCTACGAGGTGGCGGCGGCCTATCGGGCCAGCCGTGACGCGGAGCAGCGCCGCCGGCTGGCCGAAGCGTTCCTTCTCATCGAAGACCACCTCTATGACCAGGGAATGCAGGCCGCCGCCGGGTTCCATTGGAACTGGTGGGTCGGAGGGGCATGGGCCGACGCCGTGTTCCTGATGCGCGACGTGCTGGCCGGGGCGGGGCGATTGTCGCGCCAATGCGACTACTTTCTTTGGAACTGGGGCGGCGGCGAGATCTTCGCCGAAACCGACCCCCGCTCTCACATGGATTTCTACCTTCTCGACGTGCCCCGGCTGCTCCGAGCGTGTCTCATGCAGGCGGAAGCGACCGAGCAGGTCCGCTGGCTGCGCGCCTTCAAAGCGATGCTGGAGCGGTCCATGCTGCAACCGACGAGCGCCCTGAAGATCGACGGCAGCACGTACCATCATGGCGGCCACTATTTCCACTACGCCTACGCCGCCATACCGGGGTTGGCTGCGACGCTCCAGCAGCTCAGCGAGACGCCTTGGCGGCTCAACGCCGACGCGCATGAGCGGCTCCGCCGGGCGGCGCTCGCGCAGCGGATCTTCTGCAATCGGCGCGATCTGCCGCTCTCGCTCGGCGGGCGCAAGCCCTTCGTGGATTACTCCCTGAGAATTCTCCCGCAGGGTCTGGACTCTCTGGCCCGCAGTGGAACGCCCGGCGGAAGCCAGGCCGTCGATCCGATCGCGGCGGCGGCGTATCTGCGCCTGGTGCCCGAGGCCGCCGCGAAGGAGCCCTATCGCAACCTGGGGATCGAGCCGGAACCGGAGCCGAACGGATGTTTCGTGATGCCCTATGCCGCGCTCCTGTGCCATCGCCGCGACAACTGGCTCGCCAACATCCACGGCCAAAGCAAGTATGTCTGGGGAACCGAGAGGCAGTCCAAGGTGAATTGCTTCGGGCTGTTCCAGGGCTTGGGGCATCTGGACATCCTGGCCGGCGGAAACCCTGTCAGCGCGAAGGCCAGCGGCCGGCAGGAACCTGGCTGGGATTGGCGACGATTCGAGGGCACGACCGTGCCGCAGCTTCCGCTGGATCGGATCGACAAGGAGTGGACGTCCGCCTATTCGCCCGAGACCTTCGTGGGCGGGCTCTCCCATCATGGCCGTCAGGGGCTCTTCGCCATGATCGTGAACCAGCCCATGCCTGGCGGGAAGACCCTCAAGGGACGGAAGAGCTGGTTCTTCATCGACGAACGCATCCTCTGCCTGGGCTCGGACATCTCCTGCGACGAGGCGGTGTATCCTACCCAGACAACGCTCTGCCAGCGAGGGCTTCTCCAGAACAAGCAGGCGGAGTTCCTTCCGACCCGCCTCGACGGGGCGGACTTCACGGCTTTTCCGGAGGAACGATCGCTTGACGAGGCGAAACCCCACTGGTTCATCGACGTTCAGCAGACCGGTTACTACCTGCCCGCGGGGCAGAAGGTGACCCTGGCGCGCAGGCATCAGAAGAGTCGAGAGTATCAGGACCAGGGGGATACGGAAGGGGATTTCCTCACCGCGTGGATCGACCACGGCAAGGCGCCCGCCGCGGGAGGCTACGAGTACCTGTTGATGGTCCGGGCGACCTCCGAGGCGATCGAGGGGCTCGCCGCCCGGCCGCCGTACCACGTTGTCCAGCGCGACGCGGCCGCGCATATCGTCTGGGACACGACGGGTCGCCGATGGAGCTGCGCGCTGTTCGCCCCGCAGGAGGTCGCCCCGCACACCGTCGCCACGGAAACGCTCCCGATCAAAACGGTCGATCGGCCGTGCCTTGTGATGGCGGCAGCGGTAGGGGACGGGCGTCTGGAGATGACCGTGGCCGACCCCGATCTCAATCTAGGACGAGCAGCGGGCGTGTCTTCGGACAACGGCGGGCTGTTCGCGCAGCCGCCCCGGCCGCTGCGCGTGACCCTTCGTGGGTCCTGGCACGTGCGGGAGGCGACGGGGACCGTCTGCGCCTGGCGCTTGCCGGAGGCGAGCGAGAACGTCCGCATCGTGTCCGCCAGCGCGGCACAGACCGTCCTGGAGATACTCTGCCAGCACGGGGCAAGCTACGACGTAGGGCTTGCCCGGTGATGGCCAGGGGGAGAGTTTTTCTCCGCGATCGGCAGCCGAAGATGCTCAAGGAATCGGCCCGTATGAGGACGACGCCCGGGCGACCTGGCCGATCCCCGGAAGCCGAGGGCGTGCGGGAGAACCCACAATGGCTCCAGCCGGTTCCCACGGACCAATCGCAACGGCAACCGGGCCAGCCATGAAGCGAAAGGTCGCTCAGTCCGCGTTGTCCCTTGCACGCTCTGCCGCAACACTTAATCGAGCATCTCAAGGAGCTCCAGGCGCACCTGGCGCAGAGTCTTTGCGTCGCGCGCGTAGTCGGTGAACGACCGAACCACGGTCTTGGCAAGCGATTCGGCTTTGCCCGGGTCCTTCTCCGCCAGTAGCCTCAGCAGCTCATAGTCCTCCACGCCGTCGCGCATCGCCTCGTGCCGAATCGAGTCGAGCAGGCAACGGTCGCCGGGATAGACGATCCAGGCGTCGCCGGGCGGCAGGAACGTGGAGCCACCGTGGGGCGGTTCGAGGTCCTTCAGCGGGTCCCCGCGCCAATGATTGAACCCCCAATGAAGGTATCCGGTGAATCCCCAGCGGAAGTTCATCCAGTGGAGCACGCGGGTCTTGATCAGCGGGTAGTCCACGAATCGGTTCGGATATTCGCCGTTGGGAAACAGGCAGGTATAGACCCATACTTCCTTGCCTTGGGCCAATCGGCGGAGCATGTGATCCAACGTCTTGTTGAATCGGCCCAACTGCGGGACCCACACGTCGCAATTCTTCTCGAAGAACTCGAAGTCGTCTCGTACGTCGAGGGCTTCCATGATCTGGAATTCCGGGGCGAACTCGCGGATGTAGCCGGCTAGAACTGCATACGGCTCCAACTGGTGGCCGTGGGGTTCATCGGTGATGTGGATCCGGAAACGGTCCAGCCATCCCTTTTCCTTCAAATGCTCGCGAACCGCGCCCAAGAAGACACGGTAGCCTTCGCGGGCCGCGGGATCGGTTGCTTCGATGATCGCCTCGCGCGGCTGGCCATCGACAACGCGCCAAATCCGGGCCTTGACGTGCCCGTCGTAACCTTCGCGCCAGGCAATCGGCTGGCCTTCGATATACGTCTTCCGGGCGCCGCCGCGGGGCCGCGAAAAGGCCTCGACCCAGGCGTCGAAGAGCGTGAAGTCGAAGTCCAGCTTGCCGCCATCGGTGACGACCGGCCGGATGGTCGGCGGACACAACGGCGTCCAGAACATGTTCTGGCGGTGGGCCCACATGCTGTCGAACAGCAGGTTTGCACAGGCGAACCAGGCATCGCTGCCGGGGGGAGCGTCGCCGAACCCGAGTTCCTTCGGGCGCACCGAGAACCAGTTGGTCAACAGCAGCTTTCCCTGGAAAGGCACCGTGGCCTGGTGGACATGCAGCGCCAGAGGCAGATCGACCGAGGTCCCGTCCGACGAGACCTTGATCCGCGTGCGATACTCGCCGGGCTTGGTTGCGGCGGGCACTTGCACATCGAGCCAGAAACAGTCGGTCCGGCCGGCCTGAAGGTCCAGGGCGTCGCCGGGGAAAAGCGGGTCCGGCAGGTCCGCGGGCGGCTCGGCCACGCGCTGCTCCTTGGGCGTGTGGTGCGTGCCGCGGACGATCGGTACACGGCCGACCGTGCGGACCCGAACAGGCAGCCCGGCGGCGAACGGTTCGGCCGCCAGGCTCACGCGGCGCGCGGTCGAGCTGCGGACGGCAACCTGGATCGCCTCGAACTCGCCGCGGGCAGCGTGCAGCTCGCCCGGCGGTGGCAGCCGCGGGGCTGTCTCCTCCACGAGCACCTGCTGGAGGGAATCGACCCACCACGCTTGAAACGGCATCCGGGCCTCGCCGGCGCCTGGCTCCGCACTCAGTGCAACCAGCACTAATGCCATCAAGTTCGTCATCGCTGCCAACCTCCCAAGGTGGATCCAGCCTGCACCCCAACCTTCATAAGATCATGCCCCCACCGTGCGCAGAAGTCCAGAGCCAAGTGAGCTTGCGTGATTCGGGGAGGAATTCATGAGAGCGTGATAGCCGCGTGGGCTTGCTCCGCGGCGCGCCTGCGCTGCGGCACAACCCGTACGTAACGAAGCGCGGGGCAAGCCCACGCGGCTATCTGAATAACAGCCGCTTTTTCTACGAATCACGCAGGTCGATTTAGAGACTCTGGACGGGATAAGACTCACCCCTCCGTCCATGCCGCCGACCAGGTGAAAACGGAAGATGCCGGATTTTGCAGTTCGCACCCCAAGGATGTCGCATTTTGCCACATCCGCGGCAACCGCCGTCGATCTGGCCCACCGTTTCCGGTCGATGCGTCACGTTACAACTCCCGGTTTCTCCATCGGTTTTGGACCGGTTTTGGACCATGCCGCTTTTCGGTCCCTGTTGTTGGCACGACAGTTGCAGTTAGCCAAGGACGGAACGTTCCAGTTCATCCACGTTCATACGATCGATTTGTTATCGCTGCGGCATCATTGCGCCCGGAGACGTGATTCGTATCCGATTGGAGAAGCGCAGCGTTCTCCAAGTTCTCAACCCTGCCTGTTGCCGGGCATGGGCGGGGATTTTATTGACATGCACAACACCATCAGCCGGGGTGCAGGGGCAGGCATCCCGGCTGGTTTTCTTTCTTGCCGGGTTCAAACGCCTTCAGCCCTGCTGTTACCGGGCAAGGGTCAGGCCGACTCGTCACGGGAAGCGTGATGTTGCGAAGCTGCCGGGGGTGGGATCACGTGGCGATCGCGTTTGAAAAAAGGGCAGCGACTGCAAATCCAAGGGCAGCCCATGCTGCCCAGCGCGGTGCTTCCCGAAATGACCAGATGGCCCAAACAAGGGCAAGAGCGGAAAAGACGAGACGCAGGATGCTCAGATGGCCGAGAACCGTGAACACGGCCCGCGGCGGTGCCGGCGCATCCGGCGTATATCGAAACATGATGCCCCAGTGGACGATGCCATACAACACGAGCATCTCGAAGGTAGCCGCGGAAAACACGAGGCTGGCGACAACCTCAGACAGACGGAGCCGCCGGCCAGAGCCAGCAAGTGTTGG
Organism: Planctomycetota bacterium; assembly: GCA_023621895.1. Lineage (GTDB taxonomy): Bacteria > Planctomycetota > Planctomycetia > Pirellulales > Thermoguttaceae > JAAYCB01. The sequence goes on along the minus strand of JAMOAF010000684.1, from coordinate 306 downwards.
GGGATTCTCGGGCTGATGCACAGCTCGTGCTTCTGACCTGTCCATTACCCGTCCCCCCACGGTTCTCGCGGCCGATGCCCATTCCAACCACGGTAGAACGGACCGTGATTCGGGCCGTTCTCTCCGTTACATATCGAACAACGAGGTTTGCTCCGCTGCCACAGCAGTTCTATCTAGCGCGAAGAACCTAAGGTCGGAATCCTTCGCGTAGCTGTGATTCTTCTCAATCGCAATCCACTGTCTTTTCAACTGCTCTGCCACCGCCCCGGTCGTGTTTGATCCAGCGAACGGGTCAAGTACCAGGTC
>JAMOAF010000261.1 GCA_023621895.1 Planctomycetota bacterium | reverse complement strand
GTTTCCAGAATGCCCTGCAATTGGCCAACCAGCGCTGTGTCGCGGCTGATGATCAGCGCGCTTGGCGCTGGGCCGGGCCACGCCAAAGTCGAATGAATGGCATCCATGATTGCTGCAAACTCATAAGGTGGATCTTCACAGAGACGAGACAAGCGGCATCGCGCTGGCGCGTCCAAGAACCCATGGCGGGATCGAGAAAGCCCCAACGACAAGCCTGCCGACTGGGTAGACGAGACTTTGAAAAACCCTGGGCGTCGCATGCCCAACCAGACCGCGCGCTGGCCCACAGCGCGGCGTTACCACGCATTGTCTTTGCGGGCGCCGGCAACGTCAAGCCGCGAAGATAAGGAAATCTGGATAAGTTTCGGTGGAATCGACGCACGGCGCAACACGAACTAGTCCTACCCCCCATAAGATTGGAGCGCAAGGCACCTACCCGTTTTATCGGGGTTCGGGCGGATGTCAGAACCTTACCGACAAGTGTCATGGATGGGTTCCATGCAGGCGTATGCCTGGTCCTTTTCTTCGGCCGCCAGATGTGCCGCGGCGCGCAGACCCGGAAAGACCGGCGCCAGGCCGCGTCACCCATGTTGCCAGTTGGAATCAGGCGGGCAACGATTGCGACGGATAGCGCTAACCGCGGTATACGGTAAGGCGCGCAGTCGCAGCTCCCTGCCTTACTTCATGCAAATTGAATGCCATCATGAAGGCTTGCAGGGCAACCGCGCATGCCCCCCCAAGAAGCGCCCCGAGCGGGACATTCTCATTTGCATGGCAGACAGGTTGCCCAAATCGTGCAGAACCAAAGCTCACCGCGAGGGGCCTGCGATAGTCTCCCCAAGGGCTCGCGCTTACCAACGGGCTTCGATCGTCGCCCGGGCGCCGTGGCAAAACACGGTGCCCACGTCATGCCGGTCCAATGCCGACAGTCCGCTGGCCACGCCGTCGATCCACATCACCTCGTATCCGAGGCTCAAGGCGATTCGCTCGGTGACTTCAAACACTCCAAAGAGCCCCAGTTCACCAAGGACTGAAGTGCGTGTGATTTCCCGCGCGCTCGACGAGAATTCCGGCATGGTCCCGCCGGCATCCCGCCCAATCGACATCTGATTGCTGAACACTCCGGCCTTGAGCAGGCCGTCGAGGTAGAGCCGGGTGGAGGGCCGCCAGAGGGTCCCATCAAGGCCCACCTGGAGCCCGTAGAGCTGATTGTCGGCCCAGACCGAGGCCGAGGCGAAATCCGCTCCGCTTTCGCGGCCGTCCCAGAGCACGCCGGACGTGTCTTCCAGACCGACCCAGCGAAACCCGCAGAGCAAGTCGAACCGCCCGGAGAGTCGGTAGACGACGTTCAGTTCCACGTTGTCGAGCTGTGATTCGGACCAGGCGTCGATCCGATCGAAGACCGTCGATCCGGCATCGAAGACCGTGGTCGTGATCCCCGCCGGCAACGCAACCGAACGCCGGGCGTGCCAGCCGCCCATGCCGAAGTAGAGAATCTCTCCGGCCAGCCGTTCCGTGACCTGCTTGGAGAGCGACACATAGGGCCCCGCCTCGAAGCCGAACTCCAAGTCGGCGGCGTTGAGGATCGTTCCTTGTCCAGGCGGCGCCGATTCCGCCAGCGGCACCGAGGGGCCGGCCGAGCGGTGGAACATCACGGCCCCGGCTTCGACTGACCAGTTCGGCTCAAACGGCGTCTCCTGCTTGGGCAGACCCAGGCCGAGATCCTTGGTCGAAAGGCTCTGGATCGGCGGACGGGCGGCCGACGCGGCCCCTACCGCTGATGCCAGAATTGCGAGAACGGTCGGCAGAAGTCTCTGACTCATTCTAATCGTTAATCGACGAAGAACCGGCACGGCTTTACTATATTTCGTGGAAACCCCAAGTGTTAACGGCTGTTATCCTGTAGAAATCTCGCTGCGTCGAGGTTAGCGTGAACAGAAGGCGGTCCTCGACGCGGACAGCCCCGATTCTTGCGGCCGGTGGATGCTGCTGGAGCGAAAGAAACGTCCCTGCCGCATGAATTGCCCTGTTGGGCGCGTCCCGGGTGAGAAAGACTGGATTCGGCAGTCCATGGCGGTCCATTTTGCAGGGAGAATAGTGGCGTGATCATTGTGCCGGCAAACGGCCCTCCTCAACCATCCGGGGCGCTGAAGACGATTCGCAGCCGCAGCGTGGTGTATCGCACCAACACGCCCGAAGTCGCCGATCTGCTCGACAGTGTCGTGCGGATGGCGGCCCACGACGTCACCCTTCTGCTTGTCGGAGAGACCGGGACCGGCAAGACCACGCTCGCACGGTTGATTCACGAACTCTCCCCGCGCGGCGAGTCGCGGCTGTTGACCGTTGCCTGCGGGGCGATGCCCCGCGACCTGATCGAGACCGAACTGTTCGGCCACGTGAAAGGCGCCTTCACCAGTGCCGAGCGATCGAAGGTCGGCAAGTTCGAGGCGGCCGAAGACGGCACGCTGCTGCTCGACGAAATCGACGTGCTCGGCCCCGCCCAGCAGGTGAAACTCTTGCGGGTGATCGAGACCGGCGAGTTCGAAGCGGTCGGCTCGAACGACACGCGCCAGTCGCGCGCCCGGCTGATTGTGGCCTCCAATCGGAACCTCAAGACGCTTGTCGACAAGAACGAGTTTCGCGCCGACCTCTACTACCGGCTCAACATGCTCGAGTTCCGCATTCCACCGCTTCGCGAGCGGTCCAACGACATCGTGCCTCTGGCCCTGGGATTCGTTGAAGAGCTTTGCCAGGCCCACGAAATCAACGTCCACCGCATCCACCCCGAGTTCCTCGCCTGTCTGGAGGGCTACTCCTGGCCGGGCAACATCCGCGAGCTCAAGAACTATATTCGCCGCGCGGTCCTCTTCTGCCGGTCGGGCGAGTTGACGCTCGGCGACCTGGCCCCGCACCTGGTCGAGTCCGCCGCCGGCGGCGCGCAATCCTCCGGCGCCCAGCGGGTCGACGAGCACGCCCCGCTAAGAAAACGCGTGGCCCAGAGCGAGCGGGCGATGCTCGAAGAGGCCCTGAGGAGACACAACAATAACCGCACGATGACCGCCCGATCTCTGGGCCTGAGCCGCGTGGGACTCTATAAGAAGCTGAAAAAGCACGGGATGGTGGGCGCGAGGCGGTAGATGCCGCGGGGGCCGTCCCCTTGGAGCGGCCTACGGTCTGTTTGAAAAATACCCCCTCCAAGCCAGTTCCATCACCTCGCGGCCGAGCAAGAACGGTTGCCGCCGATAGGCGCAGATATCCCTGGCCCGTTCGACCAGGTCGCGGGGCTCGCAACAGCGCAGCGGCCGGCTTTCCGTGTCGTATCGAGCCAGCAGCCAGGCGAGCAGGTCGCCGGGCAGATCGACGCCGCACTGCCGGCAATAGCGGATGAAGATCTCCTTGTACCGCTCGCGCGAAGGGTTATCGAGAAACAGCCGGTAGCCCAGCCGCCGAAGCAGGCCCGGCGTCATGACTTCGTCGGGGTTCAGGTTGGTCGAGATGATCAGCATCTGCCGGAAAGGGACCTCGATCTGCTGGCCGGTCTGTAGCGTCAGGTAGTCGATCCTGTGTTCCAGGGGAATGATCCAGCGGTTGACCAGCTCATGGGGCTCGACGTGCTGGCATCCGAAATCGTCGAGCAGGAACATCCCGCCGTTGGCCTTCATGTGCAGCGGCGCCTCGTAGAAGCCGCGCGAATAGCCATGCACCAGGTCGAGCGCGTCGAGGGTCAGTTCGCCGCCGACAACGACAAACGGCCGCTTGATATGAACCCACCGCTGATCAAAGATCAGACTCGTGTCGGCGGTGGCCGGCTCGATCCGTTCATGGCACTCGGGGTCGAATACGCGAATCACGTGGCTGCCGACCCCGATGCAGTAGGGAATCCAGAGGCTCCCCTTCAGCGCCCCGTGGAGCATCCGCCCTAGGCTCGTCTTGCCGTTGCCCGGCGGCCCGTAGGCAAACAGGCTCCTGCCGGAAGAGACCGCCAGCCCGGCCACCTCGGCAATCTCTTCGGGCAGAACCAGCCCGCGGATCGCCGCGGTGACGTCCTCGCGGGTGACTTCTGGAAATCGCGCGAGTTGCCAGTCGAGCATCTCGGTGTAGGCTTCGAGCGATACGGGGGCCGGCCCGACGTAACTGGAAATCTCCAAGAGCCGGTCGCCCCGGCCGTGCCCTGCCTTGGTCACGCCGAAGCGGTAGCTGAGCGGATTGACGTGGCCACGGATCTCGATCTGCTTCTCTTCCACAAGCCCGTCAAGCACTTCGGCCACGATCGGCCGCGGCAGGCACAGCCGCGCGATCGCCCAGTCGGTCGTGAAGTGGGGGACCATGTTGGCCATCTTCAAGACCAGGTCGGCCAGGAGATCTCGCTCGATGCCAACATCGTCCAACCCGGCCGGGGCCTCGGGGCCCCAGAGCCCGCCGGCCTCGATCATCCGCAATTCGCCAGCCGCTGCCTCCCAGGGAGCCGCGGGGTCTTGCCAGGGGTCGTCGTTAAGGTGGGCCATGAGAGGAAGGGTTCAGGGTTCAGGGTTCAGGGTTCGGGGTTCAGGGTTCAGGGTTCAGGGTTCGGGGTTCAGGGTTCGGGGTTCAGCGACTTGCAGCCTGTCAC
>JAMOAF010000025.1 GCA_023621895.1 Planctomycetota bacterium | reverse complement strand
GGTGTTCATCGTCACGGGACGGAACTCGTGCGGCATCGGGACCACGCAAACGCTCCGCGCTTCGTGCCCGGCCATGTCGGCCAACTGCTGCCGCAGCACGTCGGGCGTGGGCGGCCCGTTCCAGTACTTGAAGTAGGCCGGCCAGAACAGATTTTCCGGCTCGCTCAACGACGTCCAGGAAAAGTCTCTGGGCGCGACGAAATCCGGGCGCCCGGCAGAATCGCCCTTCTCCGCCGCCAGCGATGGCCCCAGGGCGACCATGACCGACACGATGAGAACGGTAAGGATCTTTTTGCCTCAAATGGCGAAAGAACACCTATGCTTTGAGTGCCACATCACCTTTGCACCGAGCTTCACGGGTCTTTCCGAGGGCTAGCCACCTGCAAGCCGAAAAGCAACCCAGACATCGCCAGCTTTCCAACCGGATCTTCTGTCGTCCGCCTCCGGATGACTTTGTTGCCAAGCACAGGGGCGATTGACAAGACCACAAACCCCGACAAGAATTGGCCTCGTTGGTCCACCACCAACTCCCTGGACAAACCTGTTGATCTTTCCGCAAGGAGAACTACCCATGCCTCGACTTTCGCGTCGGACTTTTCTCAAGGGCACGGCCGGCGTCTCGGCCATGGCAATGACCGCCCTAAGCTACGGCCGGGTGGTGGGCGCCAACGACAGGATCTTGCTGGGCCAGATCGGCTGCGGCGATCGGGGATGCCGCGCCCACATGGGCGGCATCCACAAGCACGACGCCGCCCAGAATGTCCAGTACATCGCCGTGGCCGACCCCTGGCGCGTGAGCCGGGAGAATGGGGCCAAGCTCATCAAGGAATGGTACGGCCGCGACGCCAAGCAGATGGCCAGCTATCGCGACCTGTTGGCCATCAAGGAGATCGACGCGGTGATGATCGCCTCGCCCGACTACCATCACACGACGCATCTGGAGGCAGCCGCCCGGGCGGGCAAGCACGTCTACGTGGAAAAGCCGATGGCCATGCGGATCGACCGGCTCCTTTCGGCCTACGACGCGGTCAAGCAAGCCGGTGTGATCGTCCAGGTCGGCACGCAGAGCCGCAGCCAGCCCTCCTCGTTCGGGCTCCGCGCGCTGTGGCAGTCGGGCGTGTTGGGCAAGGCCTCGCGAATCGAACAGGCCCGCAACGGCGAGAAGCCCTATTGGTACCATTACCTCAAGAAGGACGTGCGCAAGGAAGACGTCGATTGGGATGAGTTTCTCATGGACCTGCCCAAGCGACCCTTCGACGCGAATTTGTTTTCCGGCTGGTACGGCTACCGCGAATTCAGTGACGGTCCCGTTCCCAACCTGGGCGCCCATTTCGTCGATCTGGTGCATTTCATTACCGGCGCCACCTTCCCCACCAGTTGCGTCTGCCTCGGCCGCACGTCAACCTGGAACGACGATTATCACTTCACCTGCCCGGACAATGTCGAAGCGCTGTGGAACTATCCGGAGGGTTTCGTCATGTCTTATTCCAGCGATTTCGGCAATGGGACGGGCAATCGGCTGGACTTCTGTTGCGACAAGGGGACGCTCAAGATGGAGGCCCTTTGGGGCCAAGCGACCTACAGCGAGCTGGGCGGCCCCCATCGTGACGGCAAGATCCGCGGGGAACACCGCGTCGAGCCGATCGAATGTCCCGACCACTTCCTTGACTGGCTCCAGTGCCTGCGCAGCGGCAAGACGCCGGTGGCCCCGATCGAGGCCGGCCTGCACCACTCCATCGCCGTCCTGATGGCCATGCAATCGTTCGACTCCGGTCGCCGTACCATCTACGATCCGCAGAAACGCACGATTGTGGAAGGGTGACGTCGCCACAGGCTCGCCTGACGATAAGCGGCAGACGTTACGCCGAAGGCGCCCGACAACAAAGCCCAGGGTCGCGCAGCGCATGGCTGGGTACGTGGCCAGCACCCCCATCCCAACACCGAAGGTGATGAAAGAGATTTACGTTCTCGTCACAATGGACGTCGAGGTGCCGCGCCAGGCGCCCGGCGCCAGCGGCCCCGAAGACTGGCCGTCGAGCGAAGCCTACATCCGCGGCTATGCCGACGTGGCGGCGCGGTTCGGTTTTCCGGTGAGCTTCTTCGCTCATCCCGAGACGGCGGACCGGCACGCGGCCCTTTTCCACGAGCTATGCGAGACCCGCGGCGCCTTTGCCGACGGTCTCCACCTGCACCCCTGGAAGTTCGCCGACGGCAAGTATCGGGCGCACCTGGGCGGATTGGATGCGACGCGGCAGACGGCCGTGATATCGGAAGCCGCCGCTCTGTGGCAGGCGGCGATGGGGCGGCGGCCGCTCTACTTCCGCCCCGGCACCTTCTCGGCAAACGACAGCACCTACCCGCTGCTGGTCGACCTGGGGTTCCGTGGCGGGTCCGTCTCGGCGCCGGGGCGTATTTATTCGGACCTTTATGCCATTTGGGCCGGTGCCGTGCCCGATCCTCACCGGCCGCATCGCTCGTTCCGGCAACTCGAAGGCGACCTGCCGTTCGCGAACATCCCCTTGACTCAGGACTTCAGTAAACTGGAGAACATCCGCGGCCGGCGGTTCCACCGGGATCTGCGGCCCGACTACGATGACGTCGACCACCGCGTGCTGGTTCGCAACGTCGTCGCTCAATTGGCGGAGCGCCGGCCTGCCGTCCCCGTGATCCATTTCGACACCCACAACGACAACGATTACACCGACCCGAGCCATCCGGTCCGCCGCAACTACGAAGTCCTGCTCGAGGCGATCTCGCAAACGTGCGCCGAGGCCGGCTTCGTTGCCGTCGGCTCCACGGTGGCCGAGGTCTGCGACCGGGTGCTCGCTCAGCCCGTGCGCTGCGCGGAGTTTGTCCCGGCGTAGGCGCCGAACAAGGCCCGTGCCGGCCACCGCGGCCGGACCTAATGCGACAGGAACAGGTAACAGACGGCCGTCACCACGGGGATGCCGATCAGCTTGATCATGAATCCCTCCGTGGCCATCCTGCCGACCGAGAAGCTGCCGGCACTGAACACGATCGCGTTGGGGCTCGTCGCCACCGGCAGCATGAACGCGCAACTGGCGCTGATCACCGCCGGGGCCATCAACAGCGCCGGGTCGATGCCCGCCGCCGTCCCCGTTGCGGCAAGAATCGGCATCAACAGGGCGGTTGTGGCCGTGTTGGAGGTCACCTCGGTGAGCATTGTCACAATCGTGCATGTCAGTGCGATCATCGGCAACACGGGCAGTCCCCCGAGATGGGTCAGCAACCCGGCCAGCGTCTCACTGAGACCGGAACTGGCAAATCCGCGTGCAATCGCGATGCCGCCGCCGAGCAGAAGTAGAATGCCCCAGGGAATCTTCGCGGCGGCGCCCCAGTCCAGCAAGCGGCCGCCATGGCCGTCGGGCAGGACAAACATAGCGGCGGCGGCCAGCAGGGCCACCGTGCCGTCGCCCACGCCGGGAGTGTCCAACAGCCGGCTCCAGCCGCCCCAGGGATCGGTTCGCGTCGTCCAAGCCAGGGCCGTCAGCGCGAAGACGATCAAGACCCGCCGCTCCGGCGGCTGCCAGGCCCCGAGATGCGGAAGATGGAACCGCGCTTGCCGGTCGAGGCCGCGCGTCAAACAGTACCCGGTGGCCGGCACCAGGAGGATCACCACCGGGACGCCCAACTTCATCCATCCCAGGAACCCGATCTCGATGCCGGTCGTCTCCCGGTAGGCCGCCATGAACATCAGGTTCGTGGCGCTGCCGACCGGCGTGCCGATGCCGCCGATGCTCGCCCCATAAGCCACCGAAAGCAACAGGGGCGCCGTCAAACGAGTTCGGACTTCGCTCTGTTCGAGCACGGCGACGGCCACCGGCAAGAGGATCAGCGTCGTGGCCGTGTTCGACATCCACATGCTGATCATCGAAGACGCCAGCAAGAACCCCAAGACGACGCCGCGCTCTCCCCCTCCCCCAAACGCCCCGACGACTCCCAGCGCCACGCGCCGGTGGGCGCCGCTCTTCTCCATCGCCGACGAGAGAAGCAAGCCGCCGATCACCAAGAGGATTATCGGGTGGCCGTAACAGGCGGCGACCTCTTGATCGTCCAACACGCCCAGCAGCGGGAAGGCCGCAAAGGGAACCAGGGACGTGGCGGGAATGGCGATCGGCTCAAGAATCCACCAGACACCGCAGAGCACGGTCACCGCGGCGCACCAGCAAGCGGCGCTGGGAAAACCCGCCACGGCCAGGCCGCCAGCCGCGGCGCCGGCGGCGATCGGGCCCGCCAGCAGTGCCCAGGTCTTGTGTGGTGTCATGTGGCTCATTATCCGCCCTTTCTGGAGGCAAGGCCATGTCTGCCGACCTGCCCTTTCCGAGGGGGCGGGCAACAGAATATTTTATTTTGAATCCAATTACAATTTGACTTGCACACAATGTCAAGTTGTGTACAATCAGGCGTGATGCGGTTGTGTGGCGTAACACGGAGCGCTCGATATGACCATGACCGCGTACATCAAGAACGATCTCAGGGCTCGCATCCAGGCAGGCGATGGCTTGCTGGAAACCCTGACGCTCTGCGGTCTGGCGACCCACTACAACGTCAGCCTCACACCGGTTCGGTCCGCGGTCAACGACCTGATC
>JAMOAF010000341.1 GCA_023621895.1 Planctomycetota bacterium | reverse complement strand
TTCCCTCGCGCCAGGCGCTGGCGATTGGCCGTGTTGAGCCGAGCGCCCGGCAGGTCGCCCAGTACGGGCGGCTGGAGCTTGCCGTGGAGCTCCTCGCCACCTACGACAACCCGTACGATCCGGACGATGTCCGGCTCGACGCCGTGTTCACCGCTCCCTCGGGAAAGCAACTGGCCGTGCCCGGCTTCTTTCTGGTCAAGCACCGGCGCGAAGTCCGCGATGGGAAAGAGGTCATGACTGCGGAGGACAACGGCACGTGGAAGGTCCGCTTTGCTCCCAGGGAGACGGGCCCGTACCGCTGGAAGCTGAAGCTGAAGGATCGCACGGGCGAGATCGAGGGGGGAGAGGGAACGTTCCAGGCCGTCGCCGGCGAGAGCCCCGGTTTCATCGGCAAGAGCGCTGCCGATCCGCACTACCTGGCGTTTGACAATGGCCAAGGCTACTTCGCCATCGGGCACAACTTGCCGATTTACCACACCACGGGCCAACTGGGCGTGGAGGCCATGAAGAAATTCGCGGCGGCCGGCGAGAACTTCAACCGCTGGTGGATGTCTTCCCAGGGCCTCGGCATCGAGTGGATGCAGAAGCTCGGTTGGTATCGCCAGGACGTGGCCGCGCGGATCGACACGGTGCTGGACCTTGCCGAAGAACTGGGCCTCTACTACATGATGTGCATGGACACGCATCAGGACTTCCGCGAAGGCGGGTGGAAGAAGAACCCCTTCAATGCGGCAAACGGCGGCCCGTGCGCCTCTCCGGCGGACTGGTTCACCAACCAGGAGGCGCGGAAGCTGTACCGGAACCGCTTGCGCTACACGGTCGCACGCTGGGGATACAGCCCGCACGTCCTGTGCTGGGAGTTCGGCAACGAATTCGAGGGCTGGGCCGACTCGCCAAACGAGATCAAGCTGCCCTGGCACAAGGAGATGGCCGACTACCTGCGCGGGATCGATCCCTTCGGGCACCTGATCACGACCAGCTTCTGGGGGCACACCGGGCCGGAAGAGTTCTGGAAGCTGGAGAATATCGACATCGTCCAGACGCACTGCTACACCAACAACGATGCGAACGTAGCCGAACAGGTGCGGCGGTTCTGCCTCCACCAGTGGGAGCGATTCGAGAAACCCCACGTCTTCGGCGAGTTCGGCATCCGCAGCCACACGACGACGGCCGATAAGGACCCGGAAGGCTGGGCGATCCACAATTCGCTCTGGGCCGGGCTGTTCAGCTTCTCCGCCGGCGGGCCGATGCCGTGGTGGCACGAGCAGTATATCGACAAGCTGGACCTGTACTTCCATTTCACCGCCCTGGCCAACTTCACCCGCGAGCTGCCGCTGGGCACGGCGCGCTGGGAGCCGCTCGCTACCGAAGCGCCGGCGTTCGTCAACAAGGACCGCACGCCCGAGATGCGCGACGCGGTCGTTGTTCCCATCAATCGATGGGAAAAACCCGAACATGACGAGTTTACGATTCTGACGGACGGGACGATCGCAGACGGCCGGGCGCCGCAGCAGTTGCTCCACGGAGCAGGCCATAGGGACTTGAAGAATCCACCCACCTTTGTCGTAAACTATCCCCGGCAGGGCCGGTTCGTGGTCCACGTGGACAAGGTTTCTCACTCGGGTCTGCTGCGCATCTGGATCGACGAAGAGCTGGCTCTCCAGCGCGAGCTGCCTTGCGCTGAAGGTCTCGGCAAGGCGAGTGTCTGGCGGGAACAGTGGAAACTTTGGGAAACGACGTACGACGAAGACATCGCCGTCGGCGTCCCGGCGGGGAAGCATCGCATCCGCATCGAGAACTCCGGCAAGGATTGGGTGGCCGTGAACAAGTACACGTTCACCGGCTGCCAGATCGTCGACAGGCCGGATGTGTTGGTGTGCGGAATGAAGACCGGCGAGCTGGCCATGTTATGGCTGCAAAACAGGAGCAGTTCGTGGTACAACCATGCGGGCGGCGGACCGGTGGGCCGCGTGGACCCGTTCGAGCTCACCACCAAGGGGCTTGGCGACGGCAAGCACCGGCTCGAGTGGTGGGAGACCTGGAAGGGCCGGCTCGAGCGGGCTGAAGAGATCGAAGTCCGCCAGGGACAATTCACGCTTGTCGTCCCCGGTCTGGCCACGGACGTGGCCCTGAAAATCAAGCCAATCCGGTGATAACCATGAGACAGTGGATGCTCGTTTGCGGGGTGGTTTTGCTGCTCGCGCCGCCGGCGCTGGCCGGCAGCGTGCAATTGACGGTCGAGGAACCCTCCGGGGTCGATCGCGAGCAGTGGCCGGTCACCTCCGGCATCCCGCTGGCGGCGGGAGAATTGCGCGAGGCGCGCCAGGCGGCGCTTGAGGCGGCCGATGGGCGCGCGGTGCCGCTACAGACCGAGGTCCTCGCCCGCTGGCCCGACGGCTCGATACGCTGGCTGCTCCTCGACTTCCAGGTCGATCTGGCCGCCGGGGAGAAGAAGCTCTTCACGCTCCGTTACGGGCCGGGTGCGGCGCCCGCGATGGTTGAGCGGCCGATCCGCGTCGAGCGCACCGGCGGCAACGTGGCTATCGAGACGGGGCCGCTTCGCCTGGCCGGCGGCGTCTGGCTCGATTTGGACGGCGACGGGCAGTTCTCGGCTGCGGAGCAACTCGCCAGCGGCGGCCCGGGCTTTGTGCTCACCGACGCCGAAGGCCGCCGGTTCACCGCCTCCGATCCCGACGCCGCGGTGGAAGTGGAGCAATCCGGGCCGATCCGCGCGTGCCTCCGCCTGTCGGGGTCGCACGTTTCGGAGCACGGGCGGCGGTTCCGCTACGTCGCGCGGATCCATGCCTACCGCGGCAAGCCATGGGTGCGGATCTGCTACACGTTCATCAACGACGATCCCAACGCGCTGATGGCGAAAATCCGCTCGTTGGAACTGGTCGTGCGGCCGGGTTGGGGCCAGCCGGCCGAAGGCGCGGTCGTCCTCGACGGCAAGCCCGGCGGTGGCGGGCGACTGTTCCAGATTGACGAGCGGCAGTACGAGGTTGATGGCCGGCCGGCTGGCCGCCGCGGCTGCGGCTGGGCGGCCCTCTCGGGTGAAAAGGCCGGGCTGGCCGTTGGCCTCCGCGAGTTCTGGCAGAACTGGCCCAAGAGCATCGAGGCCGCCCCGGGCGAGTTGCGTCTGGGCATCTGCCCCGCCTTGCCGCCGGGCCTGTATGACGGCAAGCCGCTGGAGGAAGAGAACAAGCTGTACTACGCGCTTCGCGGCGGCGTGCACACGTTCAAGGTGGGGGTGGCGCGGACGCACGAGTTGTGGGCGACGTTTTTCCCGGGCCCGGCCGATCCGGCCAGGCTTGCCCGGTTCTTCCGGGCGGCGGAGGAGCCGCTGCTGGCCACGCCCGAGCCGCGGCACGTTTCGGCGAGCCGGACGCTGGGCGATTTTCCTCCCGCTGATCCGGCCAGTCCGGAAAAGTACTGCGGCTACGACGCCTGGCTCGGCCGCGCCCTGGAGGCGCATTTAGCGCGCCGCGAGAAGGACCGCGAGTTCGGGATGCTCAATTTCGGCGACTGGTACGGAGAGCGCCGCGTAAACTGGGGCAACCTGGAGTACGACTTGCAGCACGGCCTCTTTCTGCAATATGTCCGCACCGGCCAGCGCCGCTTCTTCCTCCGCGCCGAGCAGGCGGCGCGGCACCACATCGACGTCGACGTGGTCCACGCGACGAACAAGCACCTCAAGAACCCGTGGGGCGAACCGCCCCAGGTGGGCGACATCTGGCTCCACGCCTGCAATCACACGGGCGGCTACTATGAGAATGCGCCGCTGCCGGTCGATCGCACCTACCAGATGGGCCACAGCACCAATTTCGGCCACGTCTGGGTGGCCGGCGATTTGGAGTACTACTACCTGACCGGCGACCGCCGCGCCCGCGAGGTCGCCATCGAAATCGCCGATGCGATGGCGCGGCACTGCCCGACGAGCTACGGCACGCACATCCGCAGTCTCGGCTGGCCGATGATCCTGCTGTTGGCGGCGTACGAGGCGACGGGCGACAAGAAGTACCTCGACGCGACGCACCAGGAGTGGGAAGTGCTCAAGAAGAACATCGACTGGCAGCGCGGCTGGGTGGTACGGTTGGCCGGCGACCATTGCGCCCACGGCGACCGCCGCTGCTACGGAAACGTGCCGTTCATGGAGGGGCTGACCGTCAGCGCGCTGGCCCGCTACCACCGGCTGACCAAGAATCCCGAAGTCCTCCGGGCGATCACGGTGGGCATCGACCAGATGATCCGGGAGTGTTGGCAGGAGGAGAAGAAGGTGCTCCGCTACACGGCCTGCCCGAAGATCGGCGACGCCCCGATGGCCCTGTTCCTCGCCGCCGAGGCAATTGCCTACGAGGCGGCCCTGACGGGCAACCAGGAGCACTTGCGGATTCTCCGCGAGGGCGTGCCGGCGGCGCTGCCCAAGGGAAGCGGCGGCGACATTGGCAAGAGCATGGCCCAATTCATCCATTTCGCGCCGTACGCACTCGGCGCGCTGGAAGAAGAGTAGGCGGTTGGCCGGCCCCGCCCCGCGCGGACGGTGGGGCGAGGATTCCGGATGAACGAGGACTCTTATTGGACGACGCCCTGCCGGCACGCCAGGAGCTGGTGTCCAGCGGTC
>JAMOAF010000779.1 GCA_023621895.1 Planctomycetota bacterium | reverse complement strand
CTCTTCCGATCGTGATCGAGATCGTTGACTCGGGCGAATGAGATTCAGGCACTGCTGCCGAAGTCTGACGAAATGGTCGTTGAGGGGCTCGTCATACTCGAGAAGGTTCGCGTGATCGCGTATCGCTGCGAACAAGACGCTTAGCGCCGATGCGACAGATTCTTCTGCCGATCCTGTTGATCGCCCTGGCCTTGGCCGTGCCGATCGTTCCTTTTCTCAGTTTCGGTCCCGCGCTGGAGGCGTGGCTGGAATCGGCAATCGAGCGGACCGTCGATCCGCTTTTCGCGGCGGCCCTCGTCGTGGGGCTGCTCGGCGTGGATGTTTTTTTGCCGATCCCCTCGAGCGTGCTGAGCACTCTGGGTGGCGAGGTGTTGGGTTTCTGGGGAGGGACGGCGGCATCGTTTGCCGGACTCTCGCTCGGCGCGGCGATCGGTTTCGGCCTGGCTCGGGTGGCCGGCCGGCCGCTCGTGCGGCGGCTGGCCGCCCCGGAGGACTTGGAGCGGATCGGCCGACTCAGCCGGCGGCTGGGGACGGCCGTGCTGATCGTGACGCGGCCGGTGCCGGTCCTTGCCGAGGCGGCGGTGGTCTTCTTCGGCGCGGCGGGCTTGCCCTGGCGGAGGTTTCTGCCGCCGGTAACGATCGTCAACCTGGTGATCGCCGCGGCCTATTCCGCCTTGGGGCGATGGGTCCACCTGCCGGCAGCCCTGCTGGCGGCGATTGCGGTCCCTGCCATCGCAACGTGGCTCGCCCAGAGGGTGGTCGCGAAAACGGGACGTCGCTGATATGATCGGGTTCGGACGACTTCCGATGATACCGGTAACGCATGGCGAGGGCTCTACGATGTTCCGATTCGTTATTGCGTTTCTGGCGGCGGCGTTTTGCGCGGCGGAGAGCGGCTCTGCGATTGCCTCGGAGCGTTGGAGCGATGCCCGGGTCTTCATCGCGCGCCCCGGCGTCACGGCGGGGGGGCCTTGGAGCCCGATGAACGTTGAGAAGACCGTTTACAGGGGCTCGGCCGGGCTCGCAGTCTCCTGTTGGGGCCGGCAGTACATCTTCACCGCCGCAAGCGTGTTTCCGACGCAGATCATCAGCCAGGGCCAGGAACTGCTAAGCGCGCCAATCGTACTTGCCATCCAAGGCATGGCCGCCCCCTCGGCGGCGATCTCGCCCGAACTGCCCAAGGTGAGCATTGGTCCACTGGCGGCCGATGACGAGCGCGTGACGTTCCAGGCAGCGGCCGGAATGCTGGAGGCCGAGATCACGATTGAGTTCGACGGCTACCTGTGGGCCGATGTCTGCCTCGCGGGGACCGGCTCGGTCGGCAAGGCGGATTTAATCATCCCCATGACCTCCGCCACCGCCAGGTACTACAACTTCGGCGAAAGCGGCTGGGACCTGGAGCGGGCGGGTGGGGTGGGCGGCGACGGGTGGGGTTGGAGCGCGCTCCGCGGCGCCTCGGACAAATACGTCGACGAGGCCGGCACTTTCGCGGCGCAGGGCGGCAGGGTCGGACGCGGGGGCTGGCAGCCGATCGTTACGCTGTGCAGCGACCAGGTGGGGTTGAGCTGGTTCGCCGAGGACTATCGGAACTGGACGGGAAGCAAGGACATTGCCATCGTGTGCAGGGGTGACCGGGTGGCGATGCAGGTGGGCATCATCGGCGCGGAGGCGACGCTGCCCCGCCGGTTCTCTTTCGGCCTCCAGGCGGTGCCGCTCAAGCCGCTGCCGGTCTGGCACTACAGTCAAAAGCGTTTCTTCAACGAGACGCCGCTCGAAATGCTGGACAAGCTCGGAAAGGGGTGGGGAACGTTCATGCACACGACTTCCGGCATGGCCAGGGAGCCGTACTTCTCCTATTACCCCTGCCCCGAAAATCCGCAAGCCTTTCACGACTACGTCGCCGAGTGCCGCGGGCGCGGCCTCCGCGTCCTGCACTACCTGACAACGCACTATGTCTCGGAGACCGTCCCAGGACTCCAGGCCGCCTGGCAGGTATCGCCCGTCAAGCGGATTGGGCCGTATTCCGGCTCGATGGCGGCGGGCATGTGTCCGAACACCGCGTGGCGCGATTTCTGGGTGGAGAACATCATGCGGAAGACGTTGCAGCTCTATCCGGAGCTGGAGGGGCTGTACTTCGACTGTACCACACCGATGGGGTGCGCTTCGGCGGAGCATGGCTGTGCGCCGTACTGCTTCCAGTGGCGCGCCGAACGCGAGATGCTCAAGAAGGCGTACATTCTCGTCAAGAACCGGGCCCGGGGCGGGCTCGTCCAACTCCACAGCTCCGGTTTCCGCTGGGTGACGCCGTGCCTTTCCTTCGTGGATGCCAGGCTCTCCGGCGAGTTCCTCGACCACAACGTGGATGACGAGATGAACCGGTACCATGCCAAAGGCAAGCAGCCGACCTTCCCGCCGAACGAGGTCAACCTGGCGAAGTTCCGCAGCGCGATGCAGCCGCACTCATGGGGTATCCCGGTGACGATGCTCTCCTTCGATCGGGATGCTTACATACAGGCAATCCTCGACAAGAAAACGACGGGTGATCCGACGACGGCGGCCGGGCACCGCTTCGGCAACCCGAACGAGTCCGCCGCGTGGTTTGCCGTTCACGATTCGTGCGTCTGCCCGACGATCGCCGACCACTTCCGCTACGGCGGACTCCCTTGCACGTGCCTGATCACGCGCGACATCTGGGATATCCTGGAGAGCTTCGGCGCCAGCTACCAGAACTGGTGCGGTTACTGGTACGATTCGCCGCCAGCCAGCGTGTCCGGGCCGAACACCGAGATGGTACGGGCGAGCGCCTACATCAAAAAGGGCCACGAGGCGCTGCTGGTGATCGGCAACCTCGGCCGCGAGGCAGTCCGAGCGCAAGTGGCGATCGACTACAATGTCCTCGGGTTAACCGCGGACCAGGTGGATATTACCGACGTGGCCAAGGGCGACTGGCTGATGCGAGGCGACGTGACACGGCAAGGAAACAGGCTCTCCCTGGACCTCCCCGGCGCGCGGGAAAAGGGGTGCCTGCGGTTCATCAAGGTGGGCCGGCGGGAGTAGCCTTGCCCGCGATCGTCGTGAGGGTTCTTCTCCGCCAACGGCGGCGGTGGCGATCGCGTATGGCCAGAATTTTCCGCCGAGCCTCAAACGGCTTGAACGCCGAGGGTTGGCCGGCGCAAGAGTCCGTAGCGTGGCCCATGCTTCCTGGAACTCACGGAAGACCAGCAGGAACGGGTCAAAGCAGCCGCTTCCGAGAAGTAGTTAAGATGGGCCAAGCCTCCATCGAGCGATTCGTCACGGCCCGGCTCGTTGCCGAACCGGTCTCGCTTGAACATTTCCCGGAAATCAACCGCCTCCACACCGATCCGCTGGTTATGAAGACACTCTCGGCGGACGGCAAGCCGCTATCCGAAGAGGCGACACGAGATCATGTTCGGCAGGCGGTCGAGCACTGGCAGCGGCATGGGTTTGGGCTCTGGGTCTTTCGGGCCAAGCCGGATGGGCAGTTCATCGGCCGTGGAGGCTTGAAGAAATACCAGATCGACCAGGGCGAGGTGATCGGGCTGGCCTACGCCGTGCTGTCGGGCGCACAGTGGAGGACGCACTGACCCGTATTGTCCGCCCCGCTCCATCACGTCGTTTCCTTTGGATCAGCGCCAACTTCTCCCGCCGTGTCAGCCTCTTGATCGCCGCTTCCCGTTTCAGTGCCACACTATGACTCCGTTGGGTCTCCTGGTACACGAGCTTGACCGGGCACCGGCTCCGGGTGTACCGGGAAGCGGTCCCGCCGTTGTGCTGCTTGGTGCGTCTCTCCACGTCTTTGGTAATGCCGGCGTAGAGCGTGCCATCGGCGCACCGGAGGATGTAGACGAACCAGACTTCAGCGGGCCGCCTTGCCATGCCGTTTCCTCGCCAGTTCCCTGTGCCGGAAGCAACCGACGACATGATCGTTCACCATGCCCACCGCCTGCATGAAGGCGTAGCAGATCGTGCTGCCGACAAACTTGAAACCCCGCCGCTTCAGGTCGGCGCTCATGGCATCCGACTCTGGGGTGCGGGCCGGAACTTCCTTGATCGACGCCCAGGCGTTCTGCTTGTGCTGACCTCCGACGAAGTTCCAGATGTACCGGTCGAAAGTGCCGAACTCCTGCACCGTTTCCAGAAATGCCTGGGCGTTTTGGATGGCGGCGTCGATCTTCAGGCGATTGCGGACGATGCCTGGATTCGCAAGCAAGCTTTGCCGCTTCTTCTCACCGTACTTCGCGACGACCTCGGGGACGAATCGGTCGAAGGCTTGGCGGTAATTTTCCCGCTTGTTTAGGATCGTGGCCCAACTCAAACCGGCCTGCGCCCCCTCCAGGACCAGGAACTCGAACAGGAGCCGGTCGTCATGGATCGGAACACCCCACTCCGTGTCGTGGTATTCGATGCACTTGTTGCCTTTCGCCCAAGGACAGCGGTGCAGTTCGGTGGTTGATTGCCGTGTCGTTTTCATCTTCTCAATGCCATGCTTCACCGGTTGGTTACCAGCGACCGATGATCTTGTCGAGAACTGCGAGGGTCAGTGCTCCTAGAAGATCCGCCAATATGGCAAAGGCCAGAGTGAGTCGGTTTATTCTCTTGTTATC
>JAMOAF010000142.1 GCA_023621895.1 Planctomycetota bacterium | reverse complement strand
CGTTGCCATGGCGCGCGATTTCAAACCGGTCACCGAGGAGGAAATCGGCCGCCTGCTGGCCGGCACCGCCGGCCCCGGCGCGGACGGCAAGCTGGAGAAATACAAGACCACGCGCTACGGCAGTGCGTACCACTTCCGGCAGCACGGCCAGTGATCGCCGCGCCCGACGGAGAATCTCAAGGCAACGAAAGGACCTGGCGGACATGCCGCAAATGGAAAGCCCCCCTGGGCCGGAGACGATGATTGACGGTCGGCGCTACCTGTATTTCGCCGGCACGGCGTACCTCGGCCTGCAAGGCCACCCGGAAGTGATCCGCGCGGCTTGCGAAGCGACGCAGCAGTTCGGGATCGGCGCCGCCACCTCGCGCACGCTGGCCGGCGACACGCCGCCGGCGCTCGAAGCCGAACGCCGCGCCGCGGCCTTCTTCGGCACGGAGGATGCTTTTCACGTCGCGTCGGGCTACATGGCGCCGGCCGTCGCCACCGCCCTCCTGGCCGGCCGCGTCGATCACGTGCTGATCGACGAGCACGCCCACGTCAGCCTCCGGCAGGCCGCCGCGCACCTGGGAGTTCCCATCGAACGGTTCGCGCACCGCGATCCCGAGTCGCTTGCCCTGGCGATTCGCGCAAAGACCTCCGCCAGGTCGCGGCTGCTGGTGATGACCGATGGCGTCTTCTCGGCCGACGGCGCGATCGCTCCGCTCGAGGACTATTCGGGCGTGCTTGCCGGCCACGGGGGGGCCTGCCTGCTCGTCGACGACGCGCATGGCTTCGGGGTGCTGGGAGAGAACGGCCGCGGCACCCTGGAACATGCCGGCCTGGCACGGCGGGGTTTCAACCAGGAGCCCGCCGGCCGATCGCCCGCCCTCTGGGCTTGCGGCACCTTGAGCAAGGCCCTCGGCGGCTTCGGCGGGATTCTGCCCGGCAGCCGCGCGCTGATCGAGCGGATCAAGCGAGGCACGCCGTACGGAGCGGCGGCCAGCGGGCCGCCGGTTCCCGTCGCGGCAGCCAGTGCCCGGGCGCTGGAGATTGCGAGCGAGCACCCCGAGCTCCGCGAGCGGCTCAGGGAAAACGCCGCGCATCTGAAGTCCGGCCTGCGGCGGATGGGCCTCCAAGTCCACGACTCGCCCGTGCCGATTGCGGCGATCGCCTTCGACACCGCCGAGCGGATGCGGCAGGTCCAGGCCGCTCTGGCCGGCCGCGGGGTCTGGATCGCCTACCTTCCCGCCTACAGCGGCGTCGGGCCGCAGGGTGTATTGAGAATCGCGGTCTTCGCCACGCACGCCACCGCAATGATCGACCGCTTGCTGGAGGAATTGGCAAGCGCCGTGTGACGATCCCTCAGGACGGGTATGCCAGCCCGTCCGTGGGTCCTGGTTTGCGCCCCCGCCCCGGGTCGCCCCGCTTCACACCACTTGCCCAAAGAAATGGCTAAATGAGCTTGCGTGATTCCGGGAGGAATTCATGAGAGCGTGATCGCCGCGTGCGCCTTGCCCCGCGCTCTCCTGCGCTGCGGCACAACCCGTACGTAACGAAGCGCGGGGCAAGCCCACGCGGCTATCTGAATAACAGCCGCTTTTTCCGCGAATCACGCAAGCTCATTTAGAAATTACCCGCGACTTCGCCTCCGGCGCGGGTGATCAGCGACTGGAACACGGCCAGCTCGATCGTCTCGCTGATGAACCGCGTGCTGCCGTCGACCAGCGCGAAGTGGCACCCGCCCGCATGGCGGCTGGAGAATTGGAACTGGCGCTCGATACTGCCATTGCAGGTCGTCTCGGGCGGGTTCATCCCGGCCGTTGCGCAGTTCGACGCGGCCTTCCACCAGCGGAGCACCGCCCGGGCGAACGCCTGGCCGGTCCCCCCGCCGCTGCCGCCGCCACCGCCGCCGCCGGTGCCCGTGTTGTTCGCTCCCCGCGCCCAGCCGCCGATTTCGAATGCGATCTCGCCGGCCGCCAGGGTGTTCGACGTGCCGTCGACAATATCGCGAAATCGTATCGCGGACATCGGAAACAGAACGCCGTCGTCTGCCCCGGGCGCCGTTCCCGCGCTGCCCGCGTAATGGCTGGGGGCATATTGGTTGCCGATCGCCAGGTCGTCGAGATCCGGGCAGAGATAAACCGGCACCGGCTGGAGCACGGCCGCCGCATTGTTGGCGTGGTCGAACCGCACGTTGTAGTCGTACTGCGCGTCCAAATTGGCCTGTTCGAGGAACGGCAGGATCATCGCTTGCCAAGTGTGCAGCTTCTGATTGGCGCTCGTGCTGCCGCTGGTTCCGAGCACGCCCGGCGGAAACACGCCATGCGACGACTGGTAGTTGTGCAGGGCAAGGCCGATCTGGCGGAGATTGTTCTTGCACTGGGCCTTGCGGGCGGCTTCCCGGGCCGCCTGCACCGCGGGCAGCAGCAGGGCGATCAGGATGCCGATGATCGCAATCACCACGAGCAATTCAACGAGTGTGAATCCGGGCGCCCAAACCGATCGCTTTTTGACGCTCCTCATGGCAGTTTCATCCCCTTCAACCATTGGCGGCTGCCGTCGTCGGCGCGCTCCACGAAGAGCACGTCTTCCCCATTGCGGCGGTTCGGGCGGAGGCGTTTCCCCACGTCGACCAGGCCATCGTCGAATCTCCGCCCGCTCACCCGGCAGCAAACCGCCACGCCTCGCCGGCGGAGCGCGGCAACCGGCTGGAAGCCGCACAAGTCGTCGGGCCATTGGCCCAATTGGACGACGCGCCCGTCGCTTCCCGTCGCTGCCAGGCCCACGGCCGCCAGGGCCCCGATCACGCCGTCGCAAGTGCCGCCGAGCCCTTCCAGATAGAGCCCGCAGCGGCGCGCCACCTGGTGCGCCTCGCGCTGGGAAACCAACTCGGTCTTGCTCCGCAGGGCGAACTCCGTAACCGCCGCGGGCACGCTGCCCGCAACGCACAACCCCGGATCGCTCCCCTCGATGAAATCGGCCAGCATGTGCGCACGGCAGCGGGCCGCCAGGTCGGCAAGCGGCTGATCGCCGAGCGGCTCGAGGCTGATCGACGCGGAGCCGTTCTTGCTCGTGCAGGGGACTCGCGGGTCGTCGAAGAGCTGGTGGCGCACAAGCCTGACGCAGCGGAAATCGCCGGCCAGCGCCGCGATCAGCGACCGGGCCAATTGATTCGTTCCCCGGGCCCCGAGCACGTCGGTATCGTCGATCCCCACGTAGATCACCCGGATGCCTCCCGCTGCTTTCGCGGCCTGGCGGCCTGAAACCAGATCGCGCCGCTGGCCAATCCCGCCAGCAATCCGCAAATCGCATAGGTGACGCTCGCCTGGAGCAGCCACTCCGAGAGCGGCCGGGCGCCGGCGTGCTCCAGCCCGAGCATCTTTGCGCCGCCGCGGATGAAGAAGGCCACGAGGTTGGCCGCCAGCCCGGCGAGGGCGAAGCCCGTGTAGAGCCGCCAGCCGCCCCGCGCGCGGCGGACGGCCAGGTCGAGAAACGGCCCAACGAGCG
This sequence comes from Planctomycetota bacterium, assembly GCA_023621895.1. Lineage (GTDB taxonomy): Bacteria > Planctomycetota > Planctomycetia > Pirellulales > Thermoguttaceae > JAAYCB01. The sequence continues at coordinate 1,143 of JAMOAF010000142.1, read as the reverse complement.
TCAGGCTGGCTAGTGCTCCGAGGCTGAAACCGGCAGCGGGAACGACGGCTCGCAGTCCCACGCCCGTCAGCAGGGCCGACGCGCCCATGACCGTCCCCGCGCCGCGGCGCGGCACCGCGGCCAATCCGAGGACCATCGGAAAGACCGCCCGGAGGATCGCGTGGCCGGGCACGCGCAGCCGCAGGTCGAGATACGCGGAGGCCGCCGCCGCGGCCCCCCCGCAGGCGACCAGCAGCGCCAACTCAAATGCTCGGGCGCGCTCAGCCGGCGATGTGATCGCCCGAAGCCGGGACGCTTTCGCAAGACCGTCGTGCAAGGCCAGGACGGCGACGCGCATCGTAATCAACCCTGTTTGGCGAAATGCAGCAAGGTTCAAAATCCGAGGTTCGAGGTCTGAATTCCAAGAGTCCGGTGATCCCCATCAAGGGCCCAGTCTCGGCCAGGAATTGGGCCTTGAACCTTGCCCGAAATGCTGGCGGGCCAGCGAGGCGAATCGCGCGGCCCACGCCGCGCTACGGCCATTCTCACTTGGCGGAAAACGATTGACAAGCCAGCTCGTCGGCTTCGCAGAGGGGTGCGAATGGCCCGATCCTGCGCCAGGGGGGGCTCCTGCGGGCGGCCGTATCCGGCGCGGCTCTCCCCTCGTTCGCTCGGCTTCAATACGCGTTTCGGTGCCGGAAGCCGAAGGGGAGCGTCATCAGCAGGATTTGCAGGTCGAGCCAGAGCGACCAGTTGCTGATGTAGTAGAGATCGCATTCGACGCGGTGCCGCAGGGAGGTATTGCCTCTCCAACCATGGACCTGCGCCCAACCGGTGATGCCGGCTTTGACCTGTTGGCGCTGGGCATAGCCGGGGATTTGGCGGCGGAATTTTTCGGCGAACACCGCCCGTTCCGGCCGTGGGCCGACGAGGCTCATGTGGCCAGCCAGGACATTGAAGAATTGGGGCAGTTCGTCGAGGCTCCAGCGCCGCATGAAGCGGCCCAGCGGCGTGCAGCGGTCGTCGTCGCGCCGCGCCCAGACCGGGCCGGTCTGCGTTTCCGCATCGATCCGCATGCTGCGGAACTTGAGCATTTCGAACTGCCGCCCTTCCAGGCCGGTCCGCCGCTGGCGGTAGAAGATGGGGCCGGGGCTGGTGAGCTTC
>JAMOAF010000750.1 GCA_023621895.1 Planctomycetota bacterium | reverse complement strand
TGCGGCGTGTCATCCGCATGCAACACGCGGTGAACAAGAAAGTCCCTGGTTTTACGGATATACCGATTGAATGTGAGCGGTATTCCCAAGACCGCACCTTCTCCTCGGCAGCGACGATGCCATGCCGGGCGACTGTTCACATCCCGCAACGCGCCTTCGGAAAACTGCCCAGTTTCTTTCGGTAGTCATGCTTCCCGCGCCACTCAGTCGCCAAGCCTGCGCGAAATCGGGACAGTCCCCGTGAACTATTTTCAGCCAGCGGGGCCACTACTACCTTCTTTATAGCTTGGCCAATGGCGAGTATGCAACCCGAATTTCGCCGGCGGGGGTGCGCGGGTGGGTGCACGTCAGCTTTTGCGTTGGTTGGGTCTGAAAAAGGTCAATCGGAGAATCTGCGAACCTTCGTGCTAGCCGTTAACCTTCCGCTCCATCCGGCCAGCACGTTTTGGGTCAGGCGGCACCGCTGTCCTGCTCTTTTGGCCCCGGGGGGGCGCATGGTGGGCCGTAGGGTGTTGCAGAGCGGACCAACCTTGGTCGGTTGGCGGGGCCTCGCCGGTTTAAGCGGACCGAACACGTTTCATCGCCGGAACGCGAGCGCCGCCCCACCGAGCGCCATCGTAAGCGCCGACACGCCGAAAGGCTCATGGTGGGCCGGCGCTGGCGTCTTGTGCCGCAACAACCCAGCGTAAGGGCAACGCCCTCGGCACGGTATCCAGCACGGACCGACAGCCCTGAAAGGGCGGTACAACAGTGTCGCCCCCCCAACGTGCCATTTGTTCCATCTCGGGTCGCGTCATGTTCCGTGCGTCCGCCCTGTCTCGCCCTTTCAGGGCTTGCACCGTTCATCCCTTCGCGAACCCTCAAACCGTGGATGGAGCCGCGCCGGTTTGCACCGCCGGCCGGCACCTTGTATGATGCTGGGCAATTTGACTTTACAACACGATCCGACAGAAGCTCGACCATGTCTCGTTGCCAGGTGGGCAGGCCCGCGCCGGATTTCACCCTCGATTGCGTCCGTTCAGACGCCGCGCCGCAAAGCGTCGCCCTGGGCGATTATGCCGGCCGATGGCTGGTACTGATCTTCTATCCGCGGGATTTCTCGTTCATCTGCCCGACGGAGCTGACTTCGTTCAGCGCGCAGGTCGAGGACTTCAAGGTGCGGGATTGCGAACTGCTTGGCGTCAGCGTCGACTCGCTCCAGATGCACCGAGAGTGGTTGTCGACACCCCCTAGTCAAGGAGGTCTCGGGCCGCTGCGGTTCCCGCTGGCGGCGGACCCGGACGGAGCGGCCGCCCGGGCGTACGGCGTCTGGTCGGAGGAGAAAGAGGTCTCGACTCGCGGGCTGTTCGTCGTCGATCCGGCGGGCGTTCTGCAATATATGGTCGTGCACAACTTGCGTGTGGGGCGCAGGCCGGACATTGTCTTGCGGGTTCTCGACGCCTTGCGAACCGGCGGACTCTGCCCGGCCGGCTGGATATCGGCGGACGGCACCCTCGATCCAGAAAAAGCCCTTCAGCCGGGCCGCGTGCTCGGCCGCTACCGCATCCGCGAGCGCCTCGGCTCCGGAACGTTCGGCAGCGTGTTCGCCGCCTGGGACCTGCGGCTGTCGCGGATGGTCGCGCTGAAGATTCTCAAACGCAATGTCTTCGAGTCGCGCGAGATCGTCCTGGCCGAGGCCCGAGCGGCCGCCGCGCTGGCGAGCCCCAATGTGTGCACGATCTACGCGGTCGACGAGGAGGACGGGCTGCCGCTGATCGCGATGGAGTATCTCGACGGCCCGGCGCTGTCAACGGTCATCGAGCAGGGGCTCGACCGGCAGGCCGCGCTGACGATCGCGATCCAGATCGCAAGGGGCCTTGCCGCCGCTCACCAGGAGGGAGTCGTCCATGGCGACCTCAAGCCGGCCAACGTGATTCTCACGGCCAAGGGAGTCGCCAAGATCGTCGACTTCGGCCTCTCGCGCCCCGCCAACGCGGAGGGCGAGGCCCCGATCCCGGGCCCAGCCGATGCAACGTCGCAGGTCGCCGGCCGCATGGTAGAAACGGTCGAATACGCCAGCCCCCTTCCAAACCCGCTGGGCAGCGGTCCGCGGCGGCCGGCGGCGCTTCGGGGCACGCCCGCCTACATGGCCCCGGAGCAGGCCCAAGCGGCGCCGGCGACGCTGGCCAGCGACGTATTCTCCTTTGCGCTGATCGTCTACGAGATGCTCACCGGGCGCCCGGCGCATCCCGACCGGTCGATCCTGGAGACGCTGCTGGCGCTTCAGACCCAAGACCTCGGCCCGCAACTGGCCGCTCGGGTCGAGCCGCCCTATCGCGAACTGTTGGCCTCGATGCTGGCGCGCGACGCCGCCGTGCGGCCCGCGATCGGCGAAGTGCTCGAGCGGCTGGTGGACTTTGCCGGCCAATCGGCCCGGTCCGTTTAAGTGAGCTTGCGTGATTCCGGGAGGAATTCATGAGAGCGTGATAGCCGCGTGGGCTTGCCCCGCGGCGCGCCTGCGCTGCGGCACAAGCCGTACGTAACGAAGCGCGGGGCAAGCCCACGCGGCTATCTGAATAACAGCCGCTTTTTCCACGAATCACGCAGGTCGATTTAGACGGTTTGTCCGCGTCCACCGATCCCTTTCCGAGAGGAATCCCCGAATGCAAAGCCCAAGCGCCGCGTTCACCTGGCTCGATTGGACGGTCTTGTTCGGCTATTTCGTCGGCATCACGGCTTTCGGGCTTTGGATGGCGCGCAAGATCGCTTCCAGCGGCAGCTACTTCTTGGGCGACCGCCGGTTGCCCTGGTGGGTGATGGTCGGCCAGGCGTTCGGCACCGGCACGCACGCGGAGAATCCGGTGGCGCAGGCGGGGGCGACGTTCGACAAGGGCTTCGCCACGATCTGGTACCAGTGGAAGAACATGCTGATCACGCCCTTCTACTGGCTGATGGCCCCCTGGTACCGCCGCTGCGAGCGGACCACGATCGGCGAGCTGGTCAGCGACCGCTACGGCCGCCCGCTGGGCTTCATCTACACCGTTTTCGCCATGTGCTTTTTCGTCTTCAGCCAAGGGGCGATGCTCAAGGGGGCCGGCAAGGTGGTTTCCGTGGCCACCGGGGGCGAAATCATCTCGCCCAACGGGGTCGTGATCGCGATGACCGCGGCCTTCCTGCTCTACGGTTTCTTCGGCGGGCTGATTGCATCCGCTTATACCGACTTCGTCCAGGGCTTCCTGATCATCCTCATGTCGTTCATGTTGATCCCCGCCGGACTGGCCGCCGTGGGCGGGTTTGCGGGGATGCGAGAGAGCCTCGATCCCAGTTTCTTCGAGCTCTACAGCCGCGTCAGCGGCATCGACGGATTCACAATCGCGATCCTCACCTTGAACGGCCTGGTGGGCATCACCGCCCAACCGCACATCCTCTCGATGAACGCTTCCGGGCGGAGCGAGCGGGCAGGGCGCGTCGGCCAGACCTACGGCAACATGGTGAAACGCTTCTGCACGATCGGCTGGGCCTTCACCGGCCTGATCGTCGCCGCGATGGTCCTCGAGCGGGGCGACGCCCTGGCGGACAAGGAAAACGCCTTCGGCTATGCCAGCCTCCACCTGCTGGCGCCCGGACTGACCGGCCTGATGGTCGCCTGCGTGCTGGCCGCCAACATGTCGACCTGCTCGAACTTCATGGTCAACTCCGGGGCGCTGTTCACCCGGAATCTCTACCAGGAGTATCTCCGGCCCCAGGCCACCGACCGCGAGGCGCTGCTGGTCGGCCGGATTTCGGGTCTTACGCTGACGATGCTGGGGGTGCTGTTCGCCCTGTCCGTCGGCCAGGTCCTCGACGCCTTCCTTTTCACCGAGACCCTGCCCGCCTTCTTCGGCATCATGATCCTGGGAGGAATCCTCTGGCGGCGAGCCAATCGCTGGGGCGCGTGGGCGGGGGTGCTGGTCTCGATGTTCGTCTACTATGCCGCCAACTACCAGGCGGCCGGCGCGCTGAAGCTGGTCTACAAGTGGGAGCCGGAGCCTTTCGCCTGGTCGATGCTGACCGGCTTCGGAGCGTTCATCCTGGCAAGCCTGGTCACCCGAGCGGAGCCGGCCGAGCGGATCGAGCGGTTCTTCGACAACATGCGCCGCTCGACCGACCTGGAGGGCCTGCCCGAGGGCCAGCCCAAACCCCTGGCCGCCCAGCGCGGCCAGGACCTGCTGCTGCTGGACCTGACCGGCTGGCTCACGCCCGAGCGGTGGCGCCGCTTCTTCCACCGCTACCGCGAAGACCTCGTGGGATTCCTCCTCGCGTGGGCGACGGTTGCCCTGCTGGTTGGCCTGGCGTGGGGATTGATGCAGATTGGCAAGCCGTAGGCCCTGGGTCCGGCGAGCCTCGGGCCGGCAAGCACTCGCGGAATCCGGCAAGGTTCAAGATTCAAGGTCCAATTGCCAAACCGGGTGGAAGGCGAGGCTCTTACCTCGTTCCCAAGCTCCAGCTTGGGGACGAGTCGGCAGCAAAAACTGAACCCCGAACCCTGAACCCTTCCCTCGCTCCCAAACTCCAGCTTGCGAACGAGTCGGAAGCAAAAGCTGAACCCCGAACCCTTCCCTCGCTCCCAAACTCCAGCTTGCGAACGAGTCGGCAGCAAAAACTGAACCCC
>JAMOAF010000398.1 GCA_023621895.1 Planctomycetota bacterium | reverse complement strand
TCCCCAGATCGCCGTTGAATACGTACCGCTGGTAGTCGTTCTCGGTCTGGATCACGCGGTCGCCAATCCGAAACGTCCAGCCAAAGCGTTCAACTTCCGGGCCTCCGGTAGAGGGATTCAAGGCCTCCTGCAATACCAGGTTCAGATTCCGCGCTCCAAGCTGCGACCGGTTCATCGGCGCGAGCACCTGGATGTCGGCCTTGGGGTCGAAACCGAATCGCCCCGGAATCCGCTCCTTGACCAAGCGGACAATCAGCTCCTGAATCGCTTCGGGCTCTTGCGACTCGATGAAGTAGAAATCGCTCAAACCCTCGTGCGCCCTCAAGTCGGGCATGCGGCCGTGGTTGACTGCGTAGGCCGCCGTGATGATCCGGCTTTCAGACGCCTGCCGGAAAACCTCCGTCAGGCGGACCACGGGCACAGCGCCGGATGCAATCAGGTCGCCCAGAACACAGCCGGGCCCAACCGAGGGGAGTTGATCCACGTCGCCGACGAACACCACCGCGGCCTCGGAGGGAACCGCCCGGAGCAACTGATGCCCGAGCACCACGTCGACCATCGAGGTCTCGTCGAGAACGAACAGGTCGCCTTTGAGCGGATTTCCCTGGTTTCTCTTGAACTCCGCCTCGACGGGGTCGAACTCGAGCAGCCGGTGGATTGTCTTGGCCGTCCGCCCGCTGGTTTCCGCCAACCGCTTCGCCGCTCTGCCGGTTGGGGCGGCGAGCACGCATTTGAGTTTTTTGGCTGTACAGATCTCCAGGATGCTGCGAACAAGCGTTGTCTTGCCGACCCCCGGCCCCCCGGTGATCACCAGAAACTTGCGCTGGCACGCCTGCCGGATCGCTTCCCGTTGGCCTTCGGCCAGCGTGATCGCCAGTTTTTGCTCGACCCAACCGATCGCCTTTTCAACGTCGATCCGGGGCAGCGGGTGCGGCCCCGCGGCGATTCGGCGGACCGACTGGGCCAGGCCGATTTCCGCGCGGTAGAGGGCCGCCAGGTAAAGCCAGGGTTGCCCGTCGATTGTCTCCCGGATGACCAGGCCCTCGCCGACCCCATATTCGACGGCCTCACCGACAATCCCACGATCGATTTCGAGGAGTTTGACGGTCCGCTCGACGGTTTCGGGCTCCGGGTAGCCACAGTGCCCCTCGGAAGACAATTGTTGGAGGGTGTAGCGGACCGCCGCCCGCGCCCGGTGCGGGCTATTGCGGGCAATGCCCATCTTCGCGGCCAGTTCATCCGCCGTTTTGAAGCCGATGCCGCGGATGTCATCGGCCAGTTGGTAGGGGTTGGCCTCGATCTTGGCGATCGCCTCCTGGCCATAGGTTCGATAGATTCTCACGGCTCGCCCCGAACCGATGCCGTGCTCGGAGAGAAAGAGCATGATCTTGCGGACTTCGCGCTGCTCGTCCCAACTCTGCCGGATTCGCCTCAGCTTCGCGCTGCCGATCCCGCGAATGTGCAGGAGAAAATCCGGCGTCTTTTCGAACACCTCCAGGGTCCGTTCCTTGTAGATGCCGACGATCCTCTCCGCCAGTTTGGGGCCGATGCTGCGGATCGCTCCGGAGGCCAGGTACTTCTGGATGCCTGCCGCCGAGGCGGGGTGCGAGATTTTCAACTTCTCGGCTTGGAACTGTTGGCCGTGCTCTCGGTCGACGACCCAGCGTCCCGACGCCTCGACCTGTTCTCCGGCAGAGACCGAGGTGGCCGTTCCGACGACTGTGACCAGGTCGCCGTGGCCCCTGACCTTCACCTTCAGAACGGCGAATCCATTTTCCGGGTTGTGGTAGGTGACCCGTTCGATCCAGCCGCTGATTTCCTCGGACATGGGGGCAGTTACCGAAAAACAGTCTTGTGTGAGATGGGTCTCCTGGCCCGTCTTTCCCGTAGGACGGGTCTCCCGGCCCGTCTTTCCCGTAGGACGGATCTCCCGGCCCGTCTTTCCCGTAGGACGGATCTCCCGGCCCGTCTTTCCCGTAGGACGGGTCTCCCGGCCCGTCTTTCCCGTAGGACGGGTCTCCTGGCCCGTCACGCCGCCATGTGCCCGGCCAATGGTGGGGCAGCGCTGACGTGTTTGGCGCTTCGGCCGCATTCGATTCCGTGAGACGGTGATCGTGGTTCGAACCGCCTCGGGTTTGGCCGCTCTCGACCACCCTACGTGGTCTGGCTTGCGCTGCTACTGCTTCAAGAATTCTTCGATGCGGTCGAAGGCGGCTTCGAGGTTGGCCATGCTCGTGGCGAACGACGCCCTTGCGTACCCCTCGGCGCCGAAGGCCGAGCCCATCACCGTGGCCACTTTCTGCCGGCCGAGCAGCTCCAGGCACCACTGGGCCGAGTTGTCGATCTGGACGCCCTGGTATTTTCGGCCAAGGTGGCGGCTGATGTTGATGAAGGCATAAAACGCGCCGGCCATTTCCGCGCAGCTCAGGCCGTCGATCGCCGCGATCCGCTGTTCAACATAGTCGCGCCGCTTGGCGAACTCGGCGAGCATCTGGTCGACGCATTCTTGCGGCCCGCTGAGTGCCGCCAGCGATGCGTATTGGCTGACGCTGCAAGGGCACGAGGTCTCCTGGCTTTGCAGGTCGTCCATCGCCTTGGCCAGATTGGCCGGCCCCATCGCCCAGCCGATCCGCCAGCCGGTCATCGCATAGGTCTTGCTGACGCCGTTGACCACCACCGTTCGCTCCTGGAGTCCGGGGCGAACCGTCGGGAAGCTGGCGAACGTGTGATCGCCGTAGACCAGCCGTTCGTAGATTTCGTCGGCAACGACGGTCAGGTTCTTCTCCAGCACGATATCGGCCAGTCCCCCGAGATCCTCCGGCGAGTACATGCTGCCGGTCGGGTTGGATGGGCTGCACAACAACAGGACCTTCGTCTTGCTGGTGATCGCGGCCCGAAATGCCTCGGGCGTGAGCCGGAAATTGTCAGCCTGCTCGGTTTGGACAATTACCGGCGCCGCTCCCGTCAGCCTGACCAGCTCGGCATAGCTGACCCAGTAGGGCGCGGGGATGATCACCTCATCGCCCGGATCGAGAAGAGCCGTGAAGACGTTGTGCAAAGCGTGCTTGGCCCCGTTCGACACGACCACTTGAGAGGGAGAGTATTCCAGCCCATGCGCCGTTCGGTATGCGTCGACAATCGCCTTTCTCAGTTCAGGAATCCCGCCGGACTGGGTGTAGTGGGTGCGCCCGCTCTCCATGGCTTCGAGGGCGGCCTTGCGGATGTGCGCCGGGGTGTCGAAATCGGGCTCGCCCAGGCTGAGGTCGTAGACCGTCTCGCCCGTCGCCTTCAGCGCCTTGGCCTTCGTGGCCATCGCGATGGTCGCGGAGGGTTCCAGTGCTTGAACGATTCGCGAGATGCTCAGAGTCATGATTACGGCTCCATGGGCGTGGATTGGGGAGGTTGACGGGGAGAACGACGGGCCGGCTGGTCCGTTCTCGGCTCGCCCGGCGTCGGCAATTCCATGTATTCTTCGCAGAAACGCGGACCTTTCCCGCTCGCGCTCCTTGTCAGGTTGACGCAAGCGGTTGCGAACCCGACAATCATAGTGTTTTCGAGGCGCTCTTCCAAGTGGGCGGGAGCCGCTGGTCGCTGGTCTCCCGCTCTTTCCGGAAGCGGTTGCCCCGCTGGGAGCCTCGCCCTGCTCGTTTCCGGGGCCGGCGGGGGGGGAGCGTCCCCAAGTTGGAGCTTGGGAACGAGGTGGTCGCTGCCAGGCGGTGATGAGAGACTGAAACGCGATTTTGGATCGAACTGATGGCAAGTGGACGACTGGGAATCTGGCTGATCGGCGCCCGCGGCGGCGTCGCGACGACGGCAACCGTGGGCCTCTGTGCGTTGGCTCGAGGATTGGTCGGCGAGTCGGCGCTTGTCAGCCGATTGCCGGCGTTTGCCGGTCTTCAGCTGCCCGACTGGAACGCGATGGTCGTCGCCGGGCACGAAATCCGCGGGGGGCGCCTGCGCGACGAGGCCCAGCGGCTTGCCGAGGACCATCGGGCATTCGATCCGGGGCTGGTTCGCCAGTGCGCTGATCTGCTCGATGAGGCCGACGGGCGGATTCGTACCGGAACGCTGATCGGGTGCGGGCCGACGATCTCCGCGTTGGCCGATATGCCACCGGCCCGCGACAGGTCGCCCCGCGAGGCGGTCGAGCGGATCAAGGACGACATCCGCCGCTTTTCCGAGACGGAGCAGCTTGCCCACGTGATCGTAGTGAATATCGCGTCGACCGAGCCGCCCGTAGCCGCCGAGCGGGTCCCGGACAGTTGGGCTTTGCTGAATCCGATGCTCGACGAGCCCTCGGACTGCCCGCTGCGCGCCAGTTCGCTCTACGCCGTGGCCGCCATGGAGCTGGGCTGCTCGTATATCAACTTCACGCCCTCGCTGGGGTCCGACACGGCGGCCCTCGACGAGCTTGCGCGGACCCACAACACCCGGCACATGGGCCGCGATGGGAAAACCGGCGAAACGCTGATGAAAAGCGTGCTTGCCCCGATGTTTCGCCATCGCAACCTCCGGGTGATGAGTTGGGTCGGGCACAACATCTTCGGCAACCTCGATGGCAAGGTGCTCAACGACCCGGTGAACAAGGCCGGCAAGGTCGCCAGCAAAGACCACCTGCTTCGCGAGATTCTCGGCTACGCGCCGCAGACCCTGGTCTCCATCGAGTACATCGAGAGCCTTGGCGACTGGAAAACCGCCTGGGACCACATCCACTTCCAGGGGTTCCTGGGCACGCCCATGACGCTCCAGTTCACCTGGCAGGGGTGCGACTCCCTCCTGGCCGCCCCTCTGGTTCTCGACCTGATCCGATTCACCGACCTGGCTCGGCGCCGCGGCCAGGTCGGGCAAATGACCTTCTTGGCGAGCTTTTTCAAAAGCCCCCAGGGTGTCGCTGAACAGGGCTTCGTGCGCCAGTTCCAGATGCTCGAACAATGGGCCGCACAAGCCTGAACTGCCGCGCTCACCGGGATCGCCGCGGACCGCTCTCCGCGCCGGCGCGGCAATCATGCAAGCGATGTCTTCGGTGCAGTCTTCCAGGCTGTCGGATTCACCCCGCAGCCCCTATTTCTCCGGCGCTTTGATCCGCCAGCCGGGGTTCACCTGCGGGGTTTGACCGGGCGGGAGCGGCTCGGTCAGTTTTTCATACAGGTCCGGCCGCCGCGCGCGGAGGTAGCGCCGACCGCTGGAGAGCTCGATCTTTTCGGGCGTGCAGAGGCCGACGACGACATCGTCGCCCAAAACGCGGGATTCGGCGAGAATCTCGCCAAACGGGTCGAGGACCATCGCGCCGCCGGTCTTGATCGTATCGTGGTCCACGCCAACGGCGTTGGCGAAGATGTAATAGACGCCGTTTTCGTACGCTCGGGCGGGCAGCCAGCGCATCAGCCAGGCGCGCCCCTTGGGGCCGTCGAACTCCATCCGCAGCGGCACCGGATCGCGCTGGCGGTTCTCCCAGAGCGCCCGGTCGATCTTGCCGCGGCCTGGCATCGGACTCGGCAGCCCGCAGGTCACATGCGGGGCGAAGATCACCTCGGCGCCGGACAGCGCCGCGATGCGGGGATTCTCGACGAGGTTATTGTCGTAGCAGATCAGGATCGAGCAGCGGACGCCGCGGAGTTCGAAGACCTCGATCCGGTCGCCGCAACTCAGGTGGGGACTGATGAAGGCATGAATCTTGCTGAACCTGGTCACCAGGCCGCGATCCGGATCGGCGGCAACGTAGGTGTTGTAGAGCTTGCCGCCGCGGCGCTCGACAAGCCCGGCCAGCACGGCGACTTTCAAGTCGGCGGCCAGACGCTCCAGCCGCCGGGTGCTCTCGCCGGGGACCGGTTCGGCAAGCTCCTCGAGCGCTTCGCGCGAGAGTTCCTGGAGAAACGTATAGCCGCAGATGCAGCACTCGTGGAAACTGACGATCTCGGCGCCCTTCGCGGCGGCGCGTTGGGCGAGCGATTCGATCCGGCTGAAATTGTAGTCCTTGTCGGCGTCGCGGGCTTCGAACTGCGCCGCGGCGATCTGGATGTCGCGCATGAAACCACCCCCGGGCCAATGGCTAATATTGAATGCTGAAGGTCCAAGCTTCAATGGCCAATGGCCAATTCGGGTCTCGTAAGACGGATGAAGAACCAAAGATAATGGAAGCGGACGAAGATTCCAAGAACCGGCCGCCGGCCGATCCCGGAGCCCGGACTCTCCGAGCCTGCGGGCAAACGCCTGGCAAGCGACGCGTCTACCGCATTGGCTGCTGCTGATTCGTTGCACTTCCGGTCGCACCCTCTATAATGAGGACTGCCGCGGGACTGCCATCGGCCGCTCTCTCCCTATCGGCCGATCGAATAGATATCGTCCGCGCGGCGATCCCCAACTCTGGAGTTGTTCCGATGGTTGGACCCGCCGGTGCTCGTCTTGGCTGGATGAGCCTTTTGGCTCTGGCGTTTCTTGGCCGGGTGATGGCCGCATCCGGCGCGCCGACCGGCGAGGTGCGCGTCGAGAAGACGGTCGGCAGCGCGCCGTTTTCCTACCAGGTCCAGTCGGTCAAGGAAAAGAGCGGCTTTTCCGTGCTCTACCTGACCTACCCGTCGCCGGTGGTGACCGACGTTGTGGAAAACAACACGATTCCCGCCGAACTCTATCTGCCCGATGGCGCCCAGTCCTGGCGCGCGCCGCGGCCGGCCGTGCTCTGCATCCACATCCTCGACGGGGACTTCGAATTGGAGCGGATGACGTGCTCGATGCTCGCCTCCAACGGGATCTGCGCGCTGATGTTCAAGTTGCCGTACTATGGCGAGCGGAGCCCCCCGGAGGGGACGCGGGCGCTGGCGCGGCAACCGCGACGGTTTCTCGCGGCGCTCGAGCAGGCACGGGCCGACGTGCGGCGGACCGTCGACCTGCTGGCGTCGCGCCCGGAGATCGATCCGCGAGCCATCGGGGTCACGGGGATCAGCCTCGGAGGGATTGTGGCCGCCAGCGCCGCGGCCGAGGAGCCGCGACTCGCGCGAGCCTTGCTCGTGCTCGCGGGGGGAGACCTGCGCGCGATCATCGACCACGCGGACGAACTCCGCCAGTTGAAACAGAGCTTCCAGCAGTTGCCTGAAGCGGAGCGGGAGGCCGCCCTCGAGGCGCTGCAAAAGGTTGATCCCTTGACGCATGCGCCGAAGCTGCGCGGCCGTGCTGCGGAGGGGCGCCTGATGATGATCAATGCGGGCGAAGACGAAGTCGTCCCCCGCGATTGCACCAACCAGCTTGCCGAGGCGCTGGGACTGGCCGGCAAGGTAGTCTGGCTCGAGGGGCTCGGCCACTATACGGCGATGGCGGCCATGCCCGACATGCTCCAGCGGACCGTTGAATTCTTCGGCCAGGACTTGCCGCCGGAAGCGCGCCGCGCCGAGAAAGTCGCGGCCGCGCCGAGCGCGGTGCAGCAGGGGCTCTCTTTCGTGCAACAAGTGGCCCGCCTTCTGGGCGAGGAGCCGGCAGAGAACCGCTGCCATCTGCTGGATCTGGAGGTCGCGGTGTACGGGGCGGCCGAGCAGGCGGCCTTCAGTGCCGGCATCTACTACGCCCGGACGTGCGACGGACGGTTCAAGATCGATGCTCGAACCAAGCAGTTCGGCCGGATCGCGCTGGGGCGGTCGCCGGAGCCCTGGATGCTTGCCGGCGAGCGGATCCTGGCGGCCGGGCTGGAAGAGGAGAATGGCCGTGCGCCGATCTTCGATCAGAAGAGCCTGACGAAGTTGCGGGCGGTAGCCGGCGCCTTGCGCGCGGCTACGATGGCGCCTGGGGTGTTCGAGCAGCTTTTCGCGGTGACCGAAGGGAGCGAAGGCGGGATGCCGATCGTCCACGTTGCCCGGCGGAACGGCGCTTCGGAGCGGCTGCGGCTCGTGCTCGATCCCGAGCGGAAACAGGTTCGGCGGCTTGAAATCGAATGGGGCGGCAGTCGCGTCGAGGCGGAGTTGAGAGTCTTCGAGACCGGCGCGCCGATCCATGAAGGGTTGTTTCGCCCGGTTCCAGCGGTGGAACGGCGGCAGGTGGACGGCAAGGACTTGGTCGCCATCTTCCACGCCGTGAGCCAGTTTGCCCTTGCGCAGGTGGCGCAATAGCGGCCCAGTGCGGCAGGCGGCTACGGTTTTCACCTCACCAAGGTCGACTCGCTTCTTTCGTCCCGTCCCGAAGGGACGGGACGAAAAAACGGGGTCGGAAGTCTTCCTCTTCACCCGCGCCCCGTCGTGGCGTGCTGGAAACAGAGACTCGCGACCGTCTATTCGTCTGACTCGGAATAAAAACCGAAAACAGCGCGGGCTGGTGGCGGCTACGGTCTTCACCTCACCAGTCGCCGGGACTCTTGCACCGGCAGGCCGGTTCTGTTATCCAGTGGAACGCTGACCGCTGAAAGCTGAAAGCTGAAAGCTAACCGCTGAAAGCGTTCCGCAAGCCCATCCTCCCCCCGGAGAGAGAACCATGTTTTCCCAACCGTTCAACCGGCGGCGTTTTTTCAAGGCCACTTTCGGCGCCGCCGCGGCAATTGGCGCCGCGCCGGCCTGGTGCGGCGGCCTGCCGCCGGTCACGGCGCCGCGGGCGACCGACGGCGACGAGGCGTTCGAGCCCGACTGGGAGGAGCGGCTTACGATCACCGTCGGCCCGACCAAGGCCGACCTGGTGGGCAGCGGCGAGCGGGTGATCCAGGCGGCCGCGGATTACATCGCCCGGATGGGCGGCGGAACCGTGCGATTGCTGCCGGGCACGTACACGCTCCGCGCGGCGATCAACCTGCCCTCGCGGATTCGCCTCTTGGGCAGCGGCGCGGACTCGATCATCACCAAGATCGCGTCGGAAACGGTCGCCCTGGCCGACGACTCGAACTGGTTCGACCAGGAAATCACCCTCGCCGAGGCCAAGGGCTTTCGTGTCGGCGACGGCGTGCTTTTGCGGGCGAAGAATCCGCACGATGGCGGCGCCGAGGTGATCCAGCGGACGCTCGTCGCCCGGTCGGGCAACCGATTCAAGCTCAGTGATGGTCTGCGCAAGAATATCTGGCTAAGCGGCGGTCCGACCTGCTCGTCGCTGTTTCCGCTGCTGACCAGCGAGAACGCGGCCGACGTGGTCATCGAAAATCTCACCCTCGACGGCAACGGAAAGAACAACGAGAACCTCAACGGCAACTACGGAGGCGGCATCTTCCTCCAGGACTGCAATCGCTTCACGATCCGCAAGGTGGAGGTCCGCAACTACAACGGCGACGGGATCAGCTTCCAGGTTTGCCACGACGTGGTGATCGAGGACTGCCACTCGCACGACAACACGGACCTCGGCGTCCACCCCGGCTCCGGCTCCCAGCGGCCGCTGATTCGCAACAACCGCATCGAGCGCAACAACCTCGGCCTGTTCTGGTGCTGGGGCGTCAAGTACGGGCTGGCCGAGGGCAACACGATCGACGCCAACCGCACTTACGGCGTCTCGATCGGCCACTGCGACACCGACAACGTGATGCGCAAGAACCGGATCACCAACAGCGGTAAGATCGGCGTCCTCTTCCGGGATGAATCCAGAGGCCGCGACTTCTGGCCGAACCGCAACCTCCTGGAAGGCAACGTGATCGTCGACAGCGGCGGCGAGGAGGGCGTGGCCATCGATATCACGGGAAAGGTGCGCGATCTGCGGATTGTCGGCAACGAGATTCGCGAGACGCGCGGCCCGGCGCGGCGGACCGGCATCCGCATCGGGAAAGACGCCGGCTCGGTCGAGATGGATCGCAACACGATCGAAGGCTTTGCCACCGCGGTCAGCGACCTGCGCGCCCGGCAGTGAGTCTTTTTGAGGACGAGATGACTGCCCTAGAGAACCGACAACCCGGTGATGTGCGGATGCGCGGTTTTACCCGGAGAACCACGCTGGCCGACGCTCTGGACTGGCTCGATGCCCACACCGGCCCACTGGCGAGTGAGGCGGCGCCGCTGGAGGACGTCTGCGGGCGGGTGCTGGCTGAGGAGATCCGCAGCGAGGTCAGCGTGCCCGGCTTCAGTCGGTCGATGATGGACGGCTACGCGCTGCGGGCGGGGGAGACCGAGGGCGCCGGCCCGTACAACCGGCTGCCGCTGGCGGTGATCGGCGAGTCGATGCCCGGCCAGCCGTTCGAAGGGGCCGTGGCGGCGGGTGAGGCGGTTCGAATCATGACCGGAGCAGCGCTGCCCGAGGGGGCCGACGCCGTGCTGCCGGTGGAACGGGTCGAGGCGGCCGGCGAGCGGATCCTGGTCCTGGCGGCCGTCTCGCCGGGCCAGCACGTGGGGCGAGTGGGCGAAGACATCACTGCGGGCAGCGTTGTCTTCCAGGCGGGCCGGCGGCTCAGGCCTCAAGACATCGGCGTTCTTTCGTCGATCGGCCTGGCCCGTGTTGCGGTGGTCCGCCGGCCGCGGGTGCGGATCGTGGTCACGGGAAACGAACTCCTGCCGGCCGGATCGAGGCCGGAGGGATGCCGGATCGCCGATTCCAATGGTCCGATGCTCCGCGCCCTAATCGAGCGCGACGGCGGCCTGGCGATCAACCCCGGGATCGTTCCCGATTCGTCGGAGGCGATCCTCGAGGCGATGCGGACCGAGGCCGACCTGGTGCTCGTCTCCGGCGGATCGAGCGTCGGGCAGGAGGATCACGCCGCGGCGATGGTCATCAAGCACGGCACGCTGCCGATCCACGGAATCGCCATCCGGCCGAGCAGCCCGACCGGCCTCGGACTGCTCGACGGCCGGGTTGTCGTTCTCCTGCCGGGCAACCCCGTCGCCTGCCTCTGCGCTTACGATTTCTTTGGAGGCCGCGCGGTTCGGCGCCTGGGCGGGCGGCCGTCCGACTGGCCCTATCGCAGGGTCTCGCTGCCCCTGGCGAGAAAGATCGCCTCGACTGTCGGGCGCGACGAGTACCTGCGGGTGCGGCTGGTCGATGGCGGGGTTGAACCGGTGGCCATCGGCGGGTCGTCGGTGCTTTCGTCAACAAGCCGGGCGGACGGCTT
Organism: Planctomycetota bacterium; assembly: GCA_023621895.1. Classification (GTDB taxonomy): domain Bacteria; phylum Planctomycetota; class Planctomycetia; order Pirellulales; family Thermoguttaceae; genus JAAYCB01. The sequence goes on along the minus strand of JAMOAF010000398.1, from coordinate 10,811 downwards.
CGTCGTTATTCCGTGCGATTCGGAAGGCTATCCGGCTGGGACGCCGGTGACCGTTTACCTTTACGATCCATGAGGCGACATGAGCCGTTTGTTCAGGTTGTCATCCAGTCCTCGACGACCAGGCCGGGTATGTTTTCGAAATGCCGCACATTGTGCGTCACAAGCGTAAGGCCGCGAATCAAGGCCGTGGCGGCGATGAATAAGGAAACTCATTGGCCCGGCTCCGGTCGCTCGTGTTGGCGATCTCGGCGCAACCCGTCCAAGAATTCTCCCAATTGAGGGGCGTCCTCCGCCCAGGCGCCGAAGGATCGGCGGATTGCCTCCTCGGGCGTGAGCACGGGCTGGACGATAACTGTCACCTGCTGTCCCTCGGGCAGGTTGAGGTCGCCTTCCACCTCGATGGTTCTTCCGTGGACGACCCCGCGGATTGTCGTGGAGGCATTGGCCATCGGTTTCTCCTTCTCTTCATGGTGCGCGTTCCCCATATAGTGTATGTTGAAATGCCGTTTCTTGCCAGCCGCGATCACGACGCATGACGGATCAGGAATGGGCCCGCGCGGGGCGCCCGCGTCCAGCTTTGCAGGGTCAACGCTGGACGGTTTTGCCTTCACCCCATCGGATGCGGAAGACCGCGCGGCGGCCACGCTGGTGAACGTCTATCTTTACGATCCTTGAAACGCCATGAGCCAGGACCAGTTCCTCGAAGTCATCGATCGTGATGAAGCCGAGCGGCGATTCCGCGCCGCCTTGCGGCTCGAGCCGCTCGAAGCGGAAGAGGTTGCTCTGGAGAAGTGCCTCGACCGGGTTCTCGCCGAGGACATCGTCGCTGGAGTGGACGTGCCGTCGTTCGACCGCTCGAACTACGACGGCTACGCGGTCCGCGCGGCCGACACCTTCGGGGCGTCGGAAGAGGCGCCGCGCCGGCTGAAGCTTCTTGATGAGGTGATCGCCACGGGGGTTGTTCCTCAGGCGGAAGTCGGCCCCGGCGAGGCGGTGACGGTTGCCACGGGCGGAATGATCGCCCGCGGCGCCGACGCCGTGGTCATGGTGGAATACACGGACATCGAGGGTGGAGCTGAAGGAACGAGAAGTGACACAGTCCCCACGCTTGTCGTGCGCCATGCCGTGACGGCCGGTTTCGGCATCTCCTTCACCGGCTCGGACATTGCCGCCGGCGAGACGGTGCTTCGCCGCGGCGAGGTGTTGACGAGCCGCGAGACGGGCGTTCTGGCCGCGGTCGGTCGGGCGAGGGTCCTCGTGCGGCGGCGTCCGCGCGTGGCGATCCTCTCGACCGGCGACGAGATCATCCCGCCCGGCGAGGAAATGCGCCCCGGGCTGGTTTACGATTCGAACGCCAGGATTCTCGCCGACGCGGTGCGCGAACTTGGCGGTCTCGCGTTGATGCGGGGAATCGTCCGCGACGATGTCGACGAGCTGCGCGCGAAGCTGCGGGAGGCGATTGCCGAGGCGGACGTGGTCCTCCTCTCCGGCGGGACGAGCAAGGGGGCCGGCGACTTGTCCTACCGGGTTGTGAGGGAACTGTCCGAGCCGGGCGTTGTGGCTCACGGCGTGGCGCTCAAGCCGGGCAAGCCGATCTGCCTGGCCGCCCAGCGGGGCAAGCCGGTGGTCATCCTGCCGGGCTTCCCCACCTCGGCGATCTTCACCTTCCACGAGTTCGTCGCGCCGGTGATTCTCAAGCTGGGCGGCCGGCCCGCCTTGAGCCGGCCGAGCCTCACCGCCCGACTTGCCGTGAAGGTCAATTCGGAGATCGGCCGCACGGAGTACCTGCTCGTGGGCCTGGTGGAGACCGGTGCAGAGCCCGCTGCCTACCCGATGGGCAAGGGCTCTGGCTCGGTTACCGCGTTCAGCCGCGCCGACGGCTTCATCACGATCGGTCGGCACGAGGAACTGGTGGAAGCGGGGACTCCGGTCACGGTGACCCTCTTCGGCGCGGGGCGCCGGCCGGCGGACCTGGTCGTCATCGGCAGCCATTGCACGGGGCTCGACTACCTGCTGGGCCTTCTTCAAGACCAGGGTTTTCACACAAAGTTTCTCGCCGTCGGGTCGACCGCCGGGCTGGAGGCCGCGCGGCGGGGCGAGTGCGACCTGGCCGGGATGCACCTGCTCGATCCGCGGACCGGCCAGTACAACCGGCCGCTGCTGCCCGAGGGCGTGGAATTGATCGAGGGATACGGAAGGCGGCAGGGGATCGTGTTTCGACCGGGCGATCGGCGTTTCGAGGGGCTTGAGGCCGCCGCGGCGATCGAATCCGCCAAGACGCTTCCCGACTGCCGGATGGTCAACCGCAACCAGGGGAGCGGCACGCGGATTCTCATCGATCGTCTGCTCGCCGGGTTTAGGCCGGCGGGCTATTCCCAGCAAGTCTCCAGCCACAACGCCGTGGCCGCCGCCGTAATCCAGCGCCGGGCCGACTGGGGCGTGGCGATCCGCGGGGTGGCCGAGCACAACCACCTGGGCTTCCTGCCGCTCGGCGAGGAACGCTACGACTTTGCTTGCCCCACGAGCCGCCTGGAGCGGCCGGCGGTCAGGGCGTTTCGGCAATTGCTGGTGCGTGGGGACGTGCGGGAGCGGCTTCGCCAGATGGGGTTCGTGCTCTGACACACGGCCCCCGGTCGCCCGCGGCCGGCCGGAGTGGTAGACTTGTGGGCCGGCGGCAGGGGCCGTCGACTGGCCGAGGAGGATGAAGGAAAGACGATGATTGAAAACATCGAACAGCTCGAAGAGTCTCTCAGCCGTCCGACTAAAGAGATCGTTGAGACCATGACCCGGCTCGAAGGCGACCTGGTGGTGCTTGGCGTGGGCGGCAAGATCGGGCCGACCCTCGCCCGCATGGCCCGGCGGGCCGACCAGGAGTCGGGCGTTCGGCGGCGGATCATCGGCGTCGCCCGCTTCAGCACGCCGGGCTTGCGCGAGCGGCTGGAAAGCTGGGGCATTGAAACGATTGCCGCCGACGTGCTCGATCGCAAGGCCCTAAAGCGGTTGCCCGAGGCGCCCAATCTGCTCTACCTTCCGGCCCAGAAGTTCGGCACGACGGGCGAGGAGCCGCGGACCTGGGCGATGAACACCTACCTGGCGGGCATGGTTTGCGAGCGGTACCCGGCGAGCCGGATCGTCGCCTATTCCACCGGCAACGTCTATCCGCTGGTGCCGGCCGATTCCGGCGGGGCGACCGAACAGACGCCGGTGGAACCGATCGGGGATTACGCGATGAGCTGCCTGGGCCGCGAGCGGATGTTCACGCATTTCAGCATGCGGCAGGGCACCCGGGTGGCACTCCTGCGGCTCAACTACGCCGTGGAGCTCCGCTACGGCGTCCTGGTGGACATTGGCCAAAAGGTGCTGGCCGGCGTGCCGATCGACCTGGGGATGGGGTACTTCAACGCCATCTGGCAAGGAGACTCCAACGCGATGACGCTCCGCTCGTTCGACCACGTCGAGAGCCCGCCGTGGGTGGTCAACCTGACCGGCGAGGAGACGCTCAGCGTGCGGCGGTGCGCGGAGGAGTTCAGCCGCCTGCTCGAGCGGCCGGCAACGTTCACCGGGAGCGAAGGGAGCGACGCCTTGCTCAGCGATGCGCGGGCCGGTTATGAAAAGCTCGGCCGCCCCGCGGTGACAAGCGAACAGATGATCTCCTGGATAGCCCAGTGGCTCGGGCGGGGCGGCCAGACGCTGGGCAAGCCCACCCATTTCCAGACCCGTGACGGAAAGTTCTGAAAGGCGCCGCCATGCAGTTCGATCACGTCGGCATTCCGACCGGCGAGAAGAAGCCAGGCGAGGTCTTCGTCGAAGCCACCCGTGTTTGGGCCACCGATTTCCAGCGCCATCCTTACGGTATCGAATGGCTCCGCTACGAGGCGGACAGCCCGGTCACCGGGCTGCTGCGGAGCGGCCCGCACGTGGCCTTCCGCGTCGGCGACGTGGCGGCCGCCGGGCGGGGGATGAAGACGCTGCTGGAGCCGTTCGACGCCGGCCCGGCCTTCGTCGGATTCTACGAGACGGACGAGGGAGCCGTGATCGAGTTGATGCAGTACGAGCGCGCCGCCGACGCGCCGGACCAGCGGAGGTTCGAACACGTGGGGCTGCTGGCCCCGGGCCCGATGCCGGGTGAGCAGCTCGTCGCCTCGACCCGCCTCTGGCGCACAAACTGGCAGGAGCATCCTTACCGAATCGAGTGGCTGCGATTCGAGGCCGGCAGCCCCGTGCCGGCCTTGATCCGCCAGGTGCCCCACGTTGCCTACCGGACTGACGACATCCGTCAAGCGGGGCAGGGGCTGGAGGTGCTTCTCGAACCGTTCGACGTCGGTCCGCGGATCGTGGCATTCTTCAAAACCGGCGACGGTGCTGTCGTCGAATTCATCCAGCACAAGTAGCCCGGAATTCACTCCGTTCGCTAAGCGAGTTGTCCATTCGTCGCAGCCAGCGGTTTTCCGGCCGGGTGGCGATCCGCCCCGATTCGCTCAGAGGCGGATTGGACGATCCGCTCGATCAGCCGCACGTAGGGGATTCCCAGCGCGGTACAGATCATCGGCAGATCGGAATGCTCCGGATGGAGGCCGGCAAGAGGGTTCAGCTCCATGACCTGGACCCGGCCTTGAGAGTCGCAACGGAGATCGATCCGGCCGGCATCGCGGCCTCCGAGGGCTTTCCATGCATCGAGCGCGATTGTTTCGGCTTCCCGCACCGTCGCGTCCCGCTCGGCCGACACCGGCAGATAGTCGACATACTCCTCGCACTGTTCCTTGTTGGCGTACGAATAGACGCCTTCCTCGGCGTGGGCGCGGAGGACGATTTCCAGCGTGCCGATGACCTCGGAATCGCGCCCCGTGCCCCAGACGCCCACGGTAAACTCCCGGCCGGGCAGGTATGGTTCGATCAGCACGGGTTGGCGGTGAACACTCAGAAGCTCGCGGCAGACCTCGGCGAGTTGCCCCGGCGAGTGGATTCGCGAGGCGGGGGTGATGCCCTTGCCGGTCCCTTCGGCGATCGGCTTGGCAAACACCGGATAGCCGAACCCAATGGCAGGGATGTCGTCCGCGTCGCGAACGACGGCAAAAGCGGTTGTCGGCACGCCCGCGGCCTTCAGCAGCGTCTTGGTCATCGCCTTCTCCAGCGAGACGGCCAGGACGAGCGGATCCGAAAACGTGTAAGCAATGCCGTAGACGTCGAGGATGGCCGGCACCTGGGCCTCCCGCGCCGGGCCGTAGAGCCCCTCGCAGATGTTGAATACCAGGTCCCAGCGGTCGCCCGCTGCCAGCCGCCCGACCAGTTGCCGGGCGTGGCCGATGCGGTCGGTCTCGTGTCCCAGCTCGACGAGCGCCCCCTGAATCGCGTCGACCGTGTCGGGGCGATCGAACTCGGCGGTCTCCAATTCGCTCAGGCCCATGGCGAGGTACTCCGAGCGCAGGTCGTAAGTCAGACCAATCTTCATGGCAAATGGATCTCTAAGGGGCTGGATGCATGGCGAGAAGGGCCGGCTTGCGGATAGCGGCCGCGCCGGACTCTGGCAGCAACCGCTCGTGGCCGCCGGCCCACCGGGGTTCCTGGCGGACCTCTTCGTACAATTGCCGGTGCCAGCGCTCGCCGTCGGCCTTGCTCAGGCTGACGGCCGAGAGCTTCGGCTGCTCTGGGAGCAGCAAATCCCAGGGGCACTCGCCGGCAAGGCTCGGCTTGATGCCCCGCTCGTCGTACTCCAAGGGGTGCAAACGGCAGACCAACGGCCGGACTTCCAAGGGCAGGCAGCAGCCTGCCTGCCCGAGGAAGTGACAATCGCCGTTGGGCTGCTGTTTCAGCACGCGGCGGGAACAGTCCAACCGGACGACCCGCTCCAACCAGAGCGGGTCGTCGCCGGCATCGAGGTAATCCGGATTCTGGGGAACGCGAAATTCCCAGAAATCCACCCTGCCGGCCAGCGCGCCGATTCTCTGGACATCTTGCAGGGTAACATAAACATCCCGGCACTGGCAGCAGGTTTGCTGCTGCGCGGCGCACCGGGCGCAAAGCAACTCTCCCTCGTTCATCGCTTGTCAAGCTCCGCAGGGAGCCCCTGAAGCGATCGTGTCTTGCCGAGGCGCGGATTCTCCGGCCGGATCGGGGTAGCGGTAAAGCTTGCCCTCGAAGTTCCGCAGCAGGAGGTCGTCCCCGTCGCGGCCGACCAGATAGTCCGGCTGGAGCGGTATCTTCCCGCCGCCGCCGGGGGCGTCGATCACGTAGTTGGGCACCGCGTAGCCGGTAGTGTAGCCCCGCAGTCCCTGGATGATCTCCAAGCCCTTGCTGACCGGCGTGCGGAAATGCGAAGAGCCCGAAATCGGGTCGCACTGGTAAAGGTAGTACGGCCGGACCCGCATCATCACCAGCCGGTGGACCAGGTCCTTCATCGTGGCGACGCTGTCGTTGACCCCCTTGAGCAGCACCGTTTGGCTTCCCAAGGGAATCCCCGCGTCGGCCAGCCGCGCACAGGCCTGGAACGACTCCGGCGTGCATTCATCCGGATGGGTAAAATGCAGGCTCATCCAGAGCGGATGGTATTTCCGCAACACGCGGCACAGCGAAGGGGTGATCCGCTGCGGCAGGACCGCCGGCATCTTCGTCCCCAGCCGCACCAGCTCGATGTGCGGGATCGCCCGCAGGCGGCCCAGAATCCAGTCGAGCCGGTCGTCGCTCATCGCCAGCGGGTCTCCGCCGGAGACGAGCACGTCGCGGACCTGCGGCGAATTCTCCAGGTACTCGAAGATCGCCTCCAACCGCGCTTCGCCGGGGGACAACTCCCCATGGCCAACCACGCGCGACCGGGTGCAGTAGCGGCAGTAGGTCGAGCAGAAGTCCAGGGCGAGCAGCAGGACCCGATCGGGATAGCGGTGGACCAGGCCGGGCACCGGACTGTGGCCGTCTTCTCCCAGGGGATCGTCCGCCTCGCCCCGGGTCTGAACGAATTCGCCGGGTGAGGGCATCACCGTTCGCCGCAGCGGCTGGTCCGGGTCGTCGGCGTCCAGCAACGACAGGTAGTACGGGGTGATTGCAAACGGCAGCATCGCGCCGCCGCGGAGGATGGCTTCCCGCTCGCCGTCGGAGAGCATCAGGAAGCGCTCGGCTTCGCCCAGGGTCCGGATCCGGTGGCGCAGTTGCCAGTGCCAGTCGTTCCACTCGCGGTCGGTGACCTGCGGGTAGAAGCGGCGGCGAAAGGCCCGCGTTCGCGGGTTGGTTCCCCGCCGCGAAGGCGCTGCGGAGGGAGCCGAACGGGGTTGGGCGACGACGGTCCGGCACACGGGCTGGGCGGGCGTTTTTCGCCGAGCGAAACCCGGTGCCAATACGACAGGGCCGGCGGGCGGAGCTTCGGCGCGGGGAGGCGCCTTGCTGGGACGACGTCCGTTTCGGCTTTCAGCCGGCCTGGCAGTCAGGGTGAGAGTGTGAGGGGAAAGATTGGCCGAGACGACGGGACGCCCCGGAGGCTCCTCGTCGGTGGCCGTACACGCGCATTCTTCAGTATCCGCCTGACGCATTCCAGAAACTCTCGGGGGAGCGACCTATGGGCCGGGGCATACGAGCTCCCTTCGTGCCCCAGCAGGCGCGCACGAGCGCAACCCATCTTCAACTCAGCAGCAGGACGATGTTGGGATCGCTCATTTCTGGCGGCCGCGCGGCCGCTCAGAAGGTCGTGTGATGCTCTCTTGCCAACCGTTAACGGACGGCGCGTCATGTGAGTTTCGATTGAAGCTCGGTTGTCCTGCAGAGTAGACTCCTTCGCCAGCGAAACGCCCGCCTGACTTGTCAGGTTTGGAGAGAGCCTCGTCTGACGTATTCTTTGGGATTGTATCGTCCTTGATTAGAAAATCAATACAACTTTTCTACAGCTTCGCCAAAAAATTGCCGAGCCGCCGGCGACTTGCTCGGTGTGTTTCCTTGAGCGTTCCCAATCCGCCGTCAAAACGTACGGCAAGGAACGGTGGGAGCCGCAGGTTCGGTCAACGAAGGCCAATCCGGCCGAGCGCCGGATCGCGGAACCCGCGAGAATTTGGGGCACGTTCCGCCCAACCGCAAGGGGAGCTGCACCCCGCCAGACTCCGGCGCCCACGCCACCGCGGCGCGTTTTCGCCGCGGCGGCTCCATCACGCGGCTACATGACCGGAACGCCTTGACGCCACTCGGTGGCGACGGCTTCGACGAGTTGGGCGGTCGCGGCTTCGAGTTGTTCCAGGTCCTCCGGGGCACGCCGCAGATCGCCCTGGCGCGCGGCTTTTTCGAGCCGCCAGGCGGTCTGGTAGGCCTCGCCGAGCCCAAAGTAACGCAGGACACCTTTGAGTTGGTGGGCGGCATCGGCCACCTGCCGGTGGTCGGACTGGCTGACCGCGTTGCCGAGGGTTTCGACCAGTCGCGGGCATTCTTCGAGAAACCCGCGGACAACGTCATCGAGCAACGCGCGGTCGCCGCCGACGGCGTTCAGGGCCTCGTGCCAGTCGACCCCCGGCGTCTTGGGTTCCTCTTCGGCAAGCTCGCCGCCGGTTTCGGGCGTGCGGCCGGCCAGAACGTCGGCGATTGCCTGAAAGAGGACCGCGGCGCGGATCGGTTTGGCGACGTAGCCGTCCATGCCGGCCTGCAAACAGCGCTGGCGGTCGCCTTTCATGGCGTGGGCGGTCATGGCGACGATCGGAATGTGCTTCGAGGAGCCGCGCTCCATGGCGCGGATCGCCGCGGTCGCCTCGTAGCCGTCCATTTCCGGCATCTGGACATCCATCAGCACAAGATCGAACTCCTGCGACTGGAGGGCGGCAATCGCCTCGCGGCCGTGGTTGGCGACAACAACCTGGTGGCCGTGCCTTTCCAGCAGTCCCACCGCGAGCTTCTGGCTCACCAGGCTGTCTTCGGCGAGCAGGACCCGCAAGGGCGGAACATGGCAGTGGAGGTCCGCCCGTTGCACCGACTCCATCTGGCCGCCGCGGATGCCCAGCGACATGACCACCGCGTCGAACAGTTCGGACTGCTTGATCGGCTTGAGGAGGTAGGCGGCAATGCCCAACTCGTTGCAGCGGGAGATGCCGTCCGGATAGCCGCCGGAAGTCAGCATCATCACAACCGTGCTGCCCAGTTGCTCGTGCTGCCGAATGTGCCTGGCCAGGTCGAAACCGTCCAGCTCGGGCATATTCGCATCGGTGAGAATCAGCGGGAAGGGGGAGCCGGCGCGCTGGGCCTGTTCGGCCAGGGCGATGGCTTCCGGAACCTCGGCGGCCAACGTGGGCATCATTCCCCAACTGGAGAGCATTTCGTGCAGAATCCGGCGGTTGGTCGCGTTGTCGTCGACGACGAGCACGGGGGTGCCCGTGACCAGGTGGGTCACCCGTGCCGGTTCGACGCCGGGCGCTAATTCGAAAACGGCAGTGAAGTAGAACGTGCTCCCCTCGCCCGGCGTGCTCTCCAGCCAGATGCGGCCGCCCATCATCTCCACGAGGCGGTTGGAGATCGCCAGCCCCAGACCGCTTCCGCCGAATCGCCGGGTGGTCGAGAGGTCGGCCTGTTCGAAGGCGTTGAAGATTCCCTGCCGGCGCTGCTCGGGGATCCCGATCCCCGTGTCGCGGACGGAAACGAGCAGCCGAGCGCTCTGGTCGGAGAGCAATTCGCCGGACAGTTCCAGTACGACTTCGCCCGACTCGGTGAACTTGATCGCATTGCCGACCAGGTTGACGACCACCTGGCGGAGCCGTCCCGCGTCGCCGACGAGCCGCTCGGGAACACCCGGGTCGATCCGGCAGGCGAGTTCCAGGCCTTTCATGTGGGCCCGGAAGGCGAGTGATTTCATCGTGTCGCCGACGACCTCGCGGAGATCGAACGGCGCCCGCTCCAGATCGAGCTTTCCGGCTTCGATCTTGGAGAAATCGAGCACGTCGTTGAGGATCGACAAGAGCGACTCGCTCGACTCGAGGACCATTCTGAGATACTCCCGCTGGGAATCGTCAAGCGGGGTCTCCAGGACCAGTTCGGTCATGCCGATGATGGCGTTCATCGGGGTGCGGATTTCGTGGCTCATGTTGGCCACGAAGTCGCTCTTGGCCCGGCTCGCGGCCTCGGCTTCGGCCTTGGCCCTGGCCAGTTCGACCTCGGTCTTCTTCCGTTCGGTGATGTCTCGGGAAATGCCGAATGTCCCCACGATCCGCCCCAACTCGTCGCGGAGGGGGACCTTGGTCGTCGACATGCAGATCGGCTCGCCCGCCCGGCCGGTCTGCTGCTCCTCCTTGTCGACAACCGGCTGGCCGGTCGCCATGATCCGTTCTTCGTCCCTGCGGTAACCTTCTGCAAGGTCGGCGCGGAACACGTCGAAGTCGGTTCTTCCCACGGCATCGGCGGGAGAGCCGAAACCCAGGTATTCGGCCAGCGCCTTGCTCACCCGCAGGAAGCGGCTGGCCGTGTCCTTGAAGTAGATGTAGTCGGGCGATTGGTCGAGCAGCGTGTCGAGCAGGAATCGCTCGCGGGAGAGCTGCTGATTCGCCTCGTTCAACTCGGCAGTCCGGCGGATCACCAATTCCCTGACTTTTGCGCTGCGGCCGAGCAATATGTTGGCATATGCCGCCACGGCCACGGTGACAAACACACCGGCCAGAAGAACGACCAGCGGCGTCAGCGATCTATGCTCGGCCACATACCGTTTGGACGGAATGCCCTGGGCGAACCACGGCCGGCCCGGCACCAGCAGTTCTCGCCTTGGCATTGTCAAGCCGGCGGGCGGTTGCGGCAGGCTCGCCCGGTCGACAAGCCGCACAACACGGTCGGCCGAGCTGTAAACGCACTCCGGCTTGAGACCGTTC
>JAMOAF010000561.1 GCA_023621895.1 Planctomycetota bacterium | reverse complement strand
TTCACAGCCGAGAAGCCTGCCGAGGGGCTGAGCGAATTGACGCATGAGTTTTCCCGGTCGTGGAATGCCTCTGACAAAATGGGCGAGGAGCTCAATATCTATCAGGATTTGCTCGACGATGAAGCGTACACCGAACTCGAAGAGAGAGTCACTCGGGTAAGTGACGAAGTTGACAATCTCTTCGGGAGTTGATGGGTGGGCTAGTCGTTCGAGTTTCTCATCAAGACGATAGCGGCAGGGATTGCTGCACAGGCAGATTTCCGTCGCGGCGGATGCAGCCTTGACGATTTTCTACGTAACCGCCTGGCTCCGGGCGACGCCGCTCCGCTCGTGGCAGCGAAACTCATTCAGTACTTCTGCATTGATGACGACGGAACATTCAATCGTCGCTTGGTCGCGATCAAACTCGCCATCGCGTTTCTCGACCGCGTCGGCACGGCTCCCGCGGGGACCGGACGGGGTGTCGCTCTGAAGGACTTGCAAGACATCCTGGTAAGTGGCGCCAATCTTCAACAACTTGAGGATTGGGCTCGCGCTCATTACGGGTTGTAGGATTACGCCTCAGTGATATACCGCCCTTGTCCGGCGAATCGGCCCCTCTGGCCAGTCGGCGCGATCTCGTGTACGTTGCTCGTATGGCTCCACAATTCATTTTCGAGATGCGCGGCGTGAGCAAGGCCTTCGGCGAGAGGATCGTGCTCCGCGATATCAACCTGTCGTTCTACTACGGCGCCAAGATCGGCGTGGTCGGCGAGAACGGGGCGGGCAAATCGACGCTGCTGAAGATCATGGCCGGCCTCGACAAGGACATCGACGGCACGGCCGCGCTCGCCAAGGGGATGCGGGTCCGCTACGTCGCCCAGGAACCGCTGATGGACCTGGAGAAGACCGTCCGCGAGCACCTCAGCCTGGCCGTCCGGCCGGTCCAGGCGATGGTCGACCGCTTCAACGAGGTGGCCGCGAAAATGGCCGATCCCGAGGAGGAAGCCAACTTCGAGAAGCTGATGGACCAGATGGGAAGGCTCCAGGAGCAGATCGACGCGGCCGGCGGCTGGGAGTTGGACCGCCTGATCGACATCGCCTCCAACGCCCTGGTCTTGCCGCCCGACGACGCGGTGATCAAGCAGCTTTCGGGCGGGGAGCGGCGGCGCGTGGCCCTCTGCATGGCCCTCTTGGAGAAGCCGGACTTGCTGCTCCTGGATGAACCGACCAACCACCTCGACGCGGAGACGGCCGAGTGGCTCGAGCAGGCCTTGCGGGAGTACCACGGCACGGTGATCATCGCCACGCACGACCGCTACTTCCTCGACAACATCACCAAGTGGATTCTCGAAATCGACGGGGGCCGGGGGCTGCCCTTCGAGGGCAACTACTCGTCCTGGCTGGCCCAAAAGGCGGAACTGCTGCGGATTGTGGAGAAAAAGGAGACCCAGCGGCAGAAGACCTTGCAGCGGGAACTCGACTGGATTCGCAATTCCCACGAGGGGCGGAAGCAGAAGAACCAGGCGCGGATCAAGGCCTACGAGCAACTGGCCGGCCAGCAGACCCTCGACGCCCGGAGCGAAACCCTGATCCAGATCGCGCCGGCGGCCCGGCTGGGAGAACGCGTGCTCGAAGTGAAGAATCTCCGCAAGGGCTTCCAGGTCGACGGGCAGTATTTGAACCTGATTGAGGACTGCTCCTTCAACGTGCCGCGCGGGGCGATTGTCGGCGTGATCGGCTCGAACGGCACCGGCAAGACGACCCTCTTCCGCATGATCACCGGCGAGGAGAAGCCCGACGGGGGAACGATCGAGCTGGGGCCGAGCGTCGTCCTCTCCTACGTCGACCAGCACCGCGACGCCCTCGACGACGGCAAAACGATCTTCGAGGAAATCACCGGCGGCAAGGACACGATCGAGCTGGGAACCGTCTCGGTCAACTCGCGCGTCTACGTCGGGCGGTTCAACTTCCGCGGCAGCCAGCAGCAGAAGAAGGTCGGCGAGTGCTCGGGCGGCGAGAGGAACCGCATCCACCTGGCCAAGATGCTCCGCCGCGGCGGCAATTTGTTGCTCCTGGACGAGCCGACCAATGATCTCGACGTGGCCACGATGCGGGTCCTGGAACAAGGGCTGATCGACTTCGCCGGCTGCGCCCTGGTGATCAGCCACGATCGGTTCTTTCTCGACCGCATCGCCACGCACCTCTTGGTGATGGAGCCCAACGGCAAGACGCGCTGGTTCGAAGGCAATTTCGCCGACTACGAGCAGGCCGTCAAGGCCGAGGACCCCAACCGGGCGGTCCACCGGCGAGGAAAATACAAGCGGCTGGCGCTGCGGTGAGGATGCGGGCCGCGGTTGACCTCCCCCCGGCTCTCAAGCTCCAGATTGGGAACGCCCGGCGAGCGAAAAAAGGCCGTTCGACCCGATGGATCGAACGGCCTCGATGAGAGCGGCGGACAGGTCCGCCCGCGGCGGCCGGGCCGGCGCCGATGGCCAGTCGCGGCCATGCCGCCGGGTGGGCCAACGCCCCGATCGCCTAGAAGTTCTGCAAGACTTCATCCACCACGGCTGGATCGATTACGCCTTCGCCGGTGTCGCGGTCGATGGCGATGCCCAATCCCGTGTTGTTGTACTCGTCGAGGAATTCGTAAAGCGCTTCGCCCTCCTCGCCCCACGCCTGGTTGAGGTCCTTCTTCTTCACCGAGTCGTTGAAGGGATTACCGTCCGAATCGGCGTCGAAGGCCATCAGCCAGGCGGCCGCTTCATCGATCTTCTCGCCCACGTCGATGTCGCCGACGGCGTAGTTGTTGCCGGCCACCGTGATATTGAGCCAGGAGGCGATCACCGATCGGCCCAGGGTGAACCGCTTGTCGCCACCCTTCTGGGTCTGGCTGGCGTCGAGGATTCGCAGGGCTTCCGTCGTGGTCAGGGTGAATCCCTGGTCGTCCGGAGCGCCGTCGCCGTCCCAGTCGCCGATCACCAGCACGTCCTGGTCGTCAATGACGCCATCTTGATTGGCATCCATCCACACCTCGGGGTGGTTCTTCCAGTAGCCGGGGCTCCCCACGCCCTCGCCGCTGGCAAGCACCAGCCCGTCGGCCGCTTTCACCGTTTCGCCGAGCGGCGTCACGGCGGTGGCGACGGCTACATTTTGCAGGAAGACCTGCCCCTCGGCCGCGTCGTTCTCCGCGACGGTATAGAGGGCCTCGTACGACCACGTTTCGCCCACGTCCAGCAGACCGTTGGCGTTCGTGTCGCCGATGTTGACGTCGTCCGTCGCGTCGTCAGGCGTGCCCTGATCGTTGAGCAGCGGGACGACGACCAGTGCGTCGTCGTCTCCCTCGCGGACGATCACGTCGTGGACGTCGATATCGCTCAGAGTCACGTTGCCGGTGTTGGCGACCGCGATCCCAAACGTCAGTTCATCGCCGACGCTGATGTCGCCGGACGAGTCGGCGTCGTTGTTCTCGGCGAGGAACTTGTCGACCAGCAACTCGCCGACCTGCTCCAGGTTCACGGTGCTGGTCGCAGTCATGCTGATGTCGCCGTCGGCGACGGCGGTGGCCGTATTGCTCAACTCGCCGGCATCCAGGTCGGCTTGGGTGACCGTGTAGGTTGCCGAGAAAACGGCAGTCTCACCGGGGGCCAAAGTCTCCACCACTGCGGGGCTCATGTCGCCCAGTCCCGGGCGCGGGTCGGAGACCGAAACGTTCGTCAGCGCCTCGTCGCCGATGTTTTCGACACTGAACTCGTAGGCGATTGTGTCGCCGGCATCGATCCGATCCGGCAGGCCGGCAACCGTCGAATCGACGAGTCCCACTTTGCTGAACGCCAAATCGGCCGCCAGCAGAACGCGACGTTCGAGGGGTTCCAGCCTGAGGCCTCGCTTGGTCAAGCGAGAGGCAGCCGCACGACCGGGCCGCCTGTGAAGAAACGAGAACGCGCGCGGGGAATCAGACTTCAGAGTGCTTCGCATGGAAAACCTCCTTGAAAAGCAACGGGCCAAATAGAGAAAGCAATCTCGAGACCTCATCGCCGTGAAGCGATGACTTGCCCTTGGCCTATGGCGAGGTTATCACAAGCGACGCGATTTGAAAATACAAAACATGAGAAAATTTTTTGGATTCCAGAGATTATTCTGATCGCGCGGACTGGGGCGAGTTTTTGGGACGTGCCTGGGGCGGTAAAAACCGTCGGGCGGACCGGTTACCGGTATTGTTCCAGAAACACGATTGTTCTCTGTTTACGCCGAAGGCGTGAGGAAGGCCATGCTCCAAACATCCGTCCCAAGTTCTACGCCGGATAAACGGAATGAATTCCGTTCCACGAGGGTGCGACGCTCGCGGCAGGCGGAACGCGGTCAGCGCCGCGGCTCTTTCGCCGCATCTCGATAAACCTCGAGCGCGTCGGGAAAGGGCTCCAGCGCCCGCTCGAAGATGCCGAGCGTGTAGGCGATCGTCACGCCGTAGTTGCAGATCGGCACGCCCGCCTGGCGGCAGCGATCGATTCGCGAAAGGACCTCGCGGCGATTCCACATGCACGCGCCGCAGTGGACCACAAGCCGGTAGGACTGGAGGTCGCGGGGGAAGTCGCGGCCCTGGGCGTGGTCGAATTGCAGCGGGCCGCCCGCATACTGCGTCAGCCAGCGGGGAATCTTCAC
>JAMOAF010000817.1 GCA_023621895.1 Planctomycetota bacterium | reverse complement strand
GACGCGGCGGAAAAAATCCAGACGGTCGGCCAGGCGATCGATCATATCCAAGCGGCAGTGGACGCCGGCGAGCACTGAGCTTTCGCCGCGCTGCGCACCCCAACGTGCCGCTTCGCCTCGCCCAGCGAAGCGGCGCGCATCTGTTTTGCAGGCCCAGTTCCCACACAACGATCTGCATCGGTTTTCCATGAAACGTCGCGTTGTCATAACCGGGCTCGGCGTCGTCAGCCCGCTGGGCTGCGATCTCGAAGATGTTTGGGTTCGCATCTGCAATGGCGAAAGCGGTATCCGCGCCATCGAAGACGACGACCTCTCGCATTTTCGCTCGCGGATCGGCGGAAAAGTCCTGAACTGGTCCTGTGACGGGTACCTGCCGGCGAAGGAGGCCAAGAGGCTCGACCGCTTCGCCCAGTTTGCCGTCGTCGCGGCAATCGACGCCGTCAAACACTCCGGCCTGGACACCTCGCGGGAAGATCCCTATCGCTGCGGCGTGATCATCGGGTCGGGCGTGGGCGGGTTGCGCGAAATCGAGGTCCAGCACACGAGGCTTCTGGAAAAAGGCCCCGACAAGGTCTCCGCTTTCACGATTCCGAAGATGATGCTCAACGCCGCCAGCGGCCATGTCTCGATCCAGTTCGGCCTCCGCGGCCCGAACGCCGGCGTCGCGACTGCCTGCGCCAGCGCCTCGAACGCCATGGCCGACGCCGTCAAGGCCATCCAATACGGCGAGGCCGAGGTGATCATCACCGGGGGCAGCGAGGCGGCGGTCACTCCGATGGGAATGAGCGCGTTTTGCGCCCTGCGAGCGCTGTCAGAACGCAATGACGACCCGGCCCGTGCAAGCCGCCCCTTCGACAAAGACCGCGACGGGTTCGTCCTCAGCGAGGGTGCGGGCATCCTCGTCTTCGAAGAACTCGAACATGCCAAGCAGCGCCGCGCCACGATCTTCGCGGAAATGCTCGGCTGCGGCGTGAGCGCCGACGGGGGACACATCACCCAACCCGACCCGAACGGGATCGGCGCGGCCAAGGCCATGGAACTGGCCTTGAAGGACGCGCGGATCGCGCCCGCGGACGTCGACTACATCAATGCCCATGGCACGAGCACCCCGCTGGGCGACAAGGCCGAGACCCAAGCCATTAAATCGGTCTTCGGCGAAAACGCAAAATCCGTCAGCGTCTCCAGCACCAAGAGCCAGTTGGGCCACTCGCTCGGCGCCAGCGGCGGCATCGAAATGGCCCTATCGGTGCTGGCCTTGAACCGCGGGCTGGCCCCCCCCACGATCAACTACGAGACGCCCGATCCCGACTGCGACCTCGATTACACGCCCAACGTCCCCCGCGAGCGGAAAATCAACATCGTGATGTCCAACAGCTTCGGTTTCGGCGGGCACAACGTGTCGCTCGTCGCCGGCGCGTTCCGCAATGGTCTATGACGCCGCGGGCGGCGAACCAAAGAACCTCCCGACGAACCAGTGCGCCGCTCGGACCAGCCTTGTTGCCGGGCGCCCGCTTGTCCAGCCCGCGGGGGACTCGCGGCAACATCGCTATTGTCTCCGGCGGCTATCCTGCCTATATTCCTCTCCGCAAGCTGCCCCCGTTGTTTCCGACGCCATGAAGCAATCCGCGAATGCCTGGCTCGGCGTGGCTGGCACGCCCATGACCGGTCATCCGGCGCCGCGGCCGCCCGCGGACCCCGGAAACGGCGGCAATCGTCCCGCAACAGTTCGGCAGGGAGGCTGAAGGATGGCTTCAAAGCACGCATGGACCTTTTTGTTGGCCGCATCGATCGGCTTGGCGAGCCTGGTGGCGTTCTCCTTGCCGGCAACGGGCCAGGATTGGCGCTCCGCCGGCGAACCGCCGGCGGCGGGGCCTTCTTCTCCGGCGGCCCCCGCCAAGGCCGACCGGCCAGACGCCGCGAAACCCCGTATTGCCAAGGTGAGCGCGGGCAAAGGGGCATTGCCCAATGAGCAGGGACAACTCTGGCGGGAATACGACATCACTCCCTACACCCTGCGGGTCGCCTCGACCAACCGGCCGGAGCAGGCGATCGTCGACTGGATCCTGCGAGAAACCGGCTACGAGGTCTGGCATGGCGAGCCCCTGGCGATCTTGAGCGCCGATCGGCGGACGTTGTATGTCTACCATACCCCGGCCATGCAGGAAATCGTTGCCGGCATCGTCGACCGTTTCGTCAGCAACGAGGCCGACTCCAACTCCTTCAGCCTGCGCGTCGCCACGGTCAACAGCCCCAACTGGCGGATTCGAGCGCGCCAGATGCTGCAACCCCTGGAGGTCCAGACCCCCGGCGTCCAGGCTTGGCTTCTCGAACGGGAAGCGGCCGCCACGCTGGTCGCCGATCTTCGCCGCAGAACCGATTTCCGCGAGCTTAGTTCGCCCCAGCGGATGGTCAACAACGGTCAATCCTCCGTGATTTCCGCGACGCGCGGAACGAACTATGTGCGCGACGCGCGCTTGACCGGCAACGCGTGGCCCGGCTACCAGTCGGAAACGGCCGTCATCGACGAGGGATTCTCCCTTGAATTCACCCCGCTCGTTTCCGTCGACCGCAACTCGATCGACGCCGTGCTGAAATGCCAGATCGACCAGGTGGAGAAAATGGTCCCGGTGATGCTCGACGTGCCCACGCCCGTCGCGCCTCGGCAACGCGCCAAGATCGAGGTGCCGCAACTTGCCCAGTTCCAGTTTCATGAACGCTTTCAATGGCCGGCGAACAAGGTCCTCCTGGTCGGTTTGGGAATGGTCCCCCATCCGTCTCCCAGCGAAGGAAGACCGATCGGCCTGGGCCTGCCGTTGGGCTTGTCGCCCGAGGGGAATCGCGCCGATCTGCTGGTGTTCATCGAGACGAAGGCGGACTTGAGCGAGACGGCGGCCGCGGCCACGGCCGCGCGCCCCGGCGAGACCTATCGCGGTCGTTATTGACCGCCCAGCCTGATTCCACATCTTTGTTGAGGCGCGACCACGGATTGATCATGACGGAGAATCTTCGCGAGGTTGTCATAACGGGAATGGCCCTGGCAAGTCCCCTGGGTGACTCCCTTGAGGCGTTTTGGCAGGCGCTGGTCGAAGGGCGCAGCGGCGTCGGCCGCCTGACGGCCGTGCCCGACGGCACGTTCCCCCTTTCGATTGCCGCCGAGGCGCGCCAGTTCCGCGGCGACATCGAGGATTTCGGCGCGCTGGCCAAGGAGCAGAAGAAGGCCATTCGCAAGGGTCTGAAGGTGATGTGCCGAGAGTGCCAGATGGGCGTGGCCGTCGCTCAAAAGGCGCTCAGCCACGCGTCGCTTGCGCCCGGCGATTTCGACCCGGAGCGGACCGGGGTGGCTTTCGGCAGCGATTACATGCTCACGCTTGCGGACGACTTCACCGAGGGGGTGGTGCAATGCCTGACGGAGGATGGCCGGTTCGATGTCTCGCGCTGGCCGGTGGACGGCCTGCCCAAGATGTCGCCGCTCTGGCTGTTGAAGTATCTGCCCAACATGCCCGCCAGCCACATCGCGATCTACAACGACCTGCGCGGCCCGAACAATTCCTTGACCCTCCGCGAGGCGGTCGCCAACGTGGCCCTTGGCGAAGCCTACCAGGCAATTGCCCGCGATCGGGCCGATGTGATGATCGCCGGAGCGACCGGCACGCGCCTCCATCCGATGAAGATGATCCACGTGATCCAAAACGAAGAACTGGCCGGTGGCGATCTGCCGCCGGAAAAGGCCTGTCGGCCTTTTGACCTGAACCGCAGCGGCATGGTGTTGGGCGAGGGGGCCGGCGCCTTGGTCCTCGAAGAGCAATCCCACGCCCGGCGGCGCGGCGCCGCCATCTTCGGCAAAGTGCTCGGCGCCGCTTCGTCGGCATCCGTTGGCCCGAAACTCGTCGCGCGCCGTGGCGAAGCCATTGCCACCGCGCTCCGAACCGTGCTCAAGTCCAGCGGTTTGACGCCCGAGCGGATCGGCCACGTCCAGGCACATGGCCTGGCGACCCGGCAGTGCGATCAGGAGGAAGCCCAGGCGATTTGGCGAGTCTTCCATGAGCGGTCGCAAGCCGTCCCCGTAACGGCCGCCAAAAGCTATTTCGGGAATCTGGGCGCTGGCAGTGGGATGGTGGAGCTGATTGCCGGAATCCTCTCGCTGCACCATCGGGTTCTCTTTCCCGTCCTCAATTTCGAAACGCCGGACCCGGAATGCCCTATTCGGGTGGTTGTCGACCAGGGGCAATCGCCCGGTAATTCCCTGCTGAACGTGAGCGTCACCCCCCAAGGGCAGGCCAGCGCGGCGATTGTTCAGGCAGTATAGGCTTGGTTGGCTTAAACGCACCCATCGAGGGGCGCGCGCGCTTCGTGGCCGGCTGACAACAGGTGGTTCTGGGCCGGCAGTTTTGCCCCGGTCGCGCGGGGGCGT
Organism: Planctomycetota bacterium; assembly: GCA_023621895.1. GTDB lineage: Bacteria > Planctomycetota > Planctomycetia > Pirellulales > Thermoguttaceae > JAAYCB01. The sequence continues at coordinate 235 of JAMOAF010000817.1, read as the reverse complement.
TGGCTTGACACCCCTGCTTTTGGCCGTTATCTTTACCAGATTACGTTAGTCGCTGCTGAGCGATTGTGCGCTTGGGGTGTCTATGCGCGGCCGGTGTCTTTTTTCTGCAAGCGATTGCAGTACAATAATTTAGATTGTCAAGGCAGTCGGCTCGCGGTACCCGGCAGCGAGTGGCGGATCGCCTGAAATTGTTCGTTATTGCATGGGTGTAGCCCCCCCGAATGTGGGTAGGGAA
>JAMOAF010001141.1 GCA_023621895.1 Planctomycetota bacterium | reverse complement strand
CGCAACCGCGGACATGCTCGTGCGGAATTTCAGCATGGTCGGCCACCGCGTGGCCGGCACGCCGGGCACGGTCGCCGGCCTGGTGCTGGCACACGAGAAATTCGGCACGCTCCCGTGGCGGGACCTCGTCATGCCGGCCGTGCGGCTTGCCCGCGATGGATTCGAAATAAACGATGCCCTGGCCCGATCGCTCAACAGCGTGCTTCAAGGAACCCGGCAGTTCGCCGAGTTCCAGCGGGTCTACGGGCCGCCGGGAAAGGAGAAGTGGCTCACCGGCGATCGCCTCGTCCAGCCCGACCTGGCCCAAACCCTCCAGCGGATCGCCGACGGCGGGCGCGACGCCTTCTATCGCGGCCCGATCGCCGACCTGATCGTGGCCGAGATGCAGGCCGGCGGCGGGCTGATCTCCAAGGAAGACCTGGCCGCGTACCAGCCCAAGCTGCGCGAACCGATCCACGGTACTTATCGCGGCTACGACGTCTATGGACCGCCGCCCCCTTCCAGCGGCGGAATTTGCCTGATCGAAATGCTCAACATCCTGGAGAACTTCCAACTCAACCAGGCCGCCTCGCCAGAAGTCCCGACCGGCCAGCCGCCGCAGTGGACGGCGCGCGCCATGCACCTGGTGATCGAGACCATGCGGAGGGCCTACTGTGATCGGGCGCGGTTCCTGGGCGACGCCGACTTCGTCTCCATCCCGCCGCACTTGACCACGAAAGAATACGCCAAGAAGCTTGCCGCCGGGATCGATCTTGGCAAGGCCACGCCAAGCGAATCAATCGCCCCGGATATCCCCCTGGCCGCCGAGTCTCCTGAAACCACGCACTTCTCGGTTATCGACGCCGGCGGGATGGCCGTGGCCAACACCTACACGCTGGAGAATTCCTACGGTTGCCGCGTCGTCGTCCGCGGAGCGGGGTTCCTGCTGAACAACGAGATGACCGATTTCAACCACATTCCCGGCCACACCGACCGCACCGGGCGGATCGGCACGCCGGCCAACGTGATCGCCCCGGGCAAGCGGATGCTCAGCTCGCAGACGCCCGCCCTGGTCTTCCGTGACGGCCGGCTGGTTCTCGTGACGGGCAGCCCCGGCGGCCGCACGATCATCAACACCGTGCTCTGCACGATTCTGAACGTCGTCGATTTCGGCATGGACCCGCGCCAGGCGGTCGACGCCCCGCGGCTGCATCACCAGTGGCTGCCCGACAAGGTCAGCTTCGAGGGCGCCCAACGGCCGGAATACGCGGCAGCCGTCGAGCAGCTCCGGCAAATGGGCCACAACCTCGATGCGCGGTCGTCGCGTCAGGGAGACGCGCACGTGATTGGCATGGACGCGAAGGCCGGCCGCTACGTCGGCGCGGCCGACCGGCGGACCGACGGCAAGGCTGCGTCGCAGTAGCGGCGTGATCCGGATCGCTACGCCAACGGCGCTCGCGCCCTCACAAGGGGCCGCTGATGCCGCCGTCTTTTCGCACGCGCCAGAAGTGCAGCGCCATGCCGAAGCCGGCGAGCAGGGGGATGGCCACGCAGTGCAGCACGTAGAAGCGCAGCAGTGTCTCTTCGCCGACGGACTCGGCGCCGAGCAGCACGAAACGGCTGTCGGAGGCGGCGGTGATCAGATCGATCCCGCCGATCGAGAGGAGCTGCTGCCCCGGCCCTTCGTGCCCGACGAAGGGAACGGATCGGGCCATGTTCGAGCCGACCGTGATCGCCCAGATCGAAAGCTGATCCCAGGGGAGCAGGTAGCCCGTGAACGACAGAAGCAGGGTCATTACCAGGAGCGCCACGCCGACGACCCAGTTGAACTCGCGGGGCGGCTTGTAGCTTCCGGTCAGAAAGACGCGGAGCATGTGGAGCATGACGGCGATGACCATCGCGTGCGCCGCCCAGCGGTGAATCTCTCGCACGATGCCCCAGGAGACGACGTCGCGGAAGGCGAGCATGTCGTTGTAGGCCCACTCGATCGTCGGGCGATAGTAGAACATCAAGAGCACGCCGGTGATCGTCTCGACGAGGAACAGGAAAAAGCTGATCCCGCCCATGCACCAGGTGAACCCGAGCTGGACGGCATGCTTCGGGATCGACACCGGATGGAGGTGAAGGACCAGGTTGGTCAGCACGACGAGGACGCGGTTGCGGCGATCGACCGGCGCCGGGTGCCGGAAGATGCTCTTCCAGAGCTGCGAGCGTCGGATTCGGTCGCCCAGGGCCATCGCTTTCTGCTTCGTCCTCGGTTCGGAAACGGGCCGCGTCAAACGGAAACGTAAGAATCGGGGTCCTGCCACTGGCCGAGCTCTTGCTGGAAGACGCGGCTCCGATCGACTTCAAGCTGCCCGTCGTCGGCAATCCGGATCGCAAGGCGCTCGAGCGGCCGGGGGGCGGGGCCTTCACAATTCAGGCCGTCGGGACGGAACCCGCTGCCGTGGCAGGGACACTTGAATTTCCGTTCCGACTCCTGCCAGATCGTGATGCACCCGAGGTGCGTGCAGACGGTGCGGAGCGCGTAGATTTGCGGCTTTCCGCGATAGTCGCCATGCACCACCCAAACACCAAACTCTTCCTTGTATCGCGTCTCCACTTTGCCGCGGGGATAATCGGCCGGGCGCCCCACCTTGAACCGGTTGGGCGGCCGATTGACCACGTTGGGGACGAGAAACCGCCCAATGCCCAGGGTCCAGAGGCAGCCGGCAAAGCCGAGCAGGGCGAAACCGGCGCCCAGCGCCATCCGGCTGGCGGTGAAAAAGAACCCCCGGCGCGGCGTCTCCGCCGCTGAGCCGCTGCTCGCTGGAATCGTGTGGCTGGCTTCCATCCGCAATAGACCTCGATCGAGCCGGCGGCCCCGCATCGGCCGCAGCTTGAGTTATCCCCAGCCCGCTCGCCGATGTCAACCGGCGGTGGCGGTGAGCCTTGCGCCACTTCCGCAAATCCAGGGTGGACTTTAGAATCAGGCGTTGGGAGTTTGGCCGGGCCCGGCGGGAATCGAACAGAAACGAGGGACAAGGCGGCATGAAGGTACTGGTCATCGGCGGAGGGGGGCGAGAGCACGCCCTGGCCTGGAAAATCTCGCAGAGTCCTCGGGTTTCCCGCGTATTCGTGGCGCCGGGCAACGCCGGCACGGCTAAAGACGCCGAGAACGTGGAGATTCTCACCAGCGATTTCGCCCGCCTGATCCAGTTCGCCAGACAGAACGAGGTCGGCCTGACCGTGGTCGGCCCCGAGGCGCCCTTGGCGACGGGCCTGGTCGACGCTTTCCAGCGGGAAGGGCTGCGGGTGTTCGGACCGAACAAGGCCGCCGCGCAGCTCGAAGCGAGCAAGGTGTTCTGCCGCGACCTGTTGCGAAGCGCCGACGTGCCGGGCGCCGACTACCGGACGTTCAGAAACGCCGACGACGCGATGCGCTATCTCAACGAACGCGAAGACTCGCCGATCGTCGTCAAGGCCGATGGGCTGGCGGCCGGCAAGGGGGTCGTCGTCTGCGCCAATCGCCAGGAGGCGCTCGACGCGGTGAATCAGATCGCCCGGGAAAAGGTCTTCGGCCCGGCGGGCGACCGGCTGCTGATCGAAGAGCGGCTCGGCGGCGAGGAGGCCAGCGTGCTGGCGATTACCGACGGGCGAACGATCGTCACCCTCCAGCCGGCCCAAGACCACAAGCCGGCCTACGACGGAGACACGGGGCCGAACACCGGCGGAATGGGCGCTTATTGTCCCGCCCCGCTGATCGACGACGAGCGGCTCCACTGGATCGAGGAACACGTCCTCGTGCCGACGGTGCACGCCATGAAGAGGGCCGGCAGGCCGTTTCACGGTGTCCTCTACGCGGGCATGATGATCACCAACCAGGGGCCTCGCGTGTTGGAATTCAACGTGCGTTTCGGCGATCCGGAATGCCAGCCGCTGCTGATGCGGCTGAAGACCGACCTGGTCGACCTGCTGGAAGCGGCGGTGGACCAGCGGCTCGATGAAATCGAATCGCTGGCCTGGGACGAGCGCCCGGCAGTCTGCGTCGTCATGGCCAGCAGAGGGTATCCCGGCTCTTACGAGACGGGGTTTCCGATTCGCGGTCTGGAAGAAGCGGCGAAGATTCCCGACGTCAAAGTCTTTCATGCCGGCACCGCGCTGAAGGACGGCAAGGTGATCAGCGCCGGCGGGCGGGTGCTCAACGTGACCGCCCTGGGCGACTCGATCTCCAAGGCCAAGCTCCAGGCCTACACGGCCGTGAAAGCCATCCGCTGGGACGGCGCCTGGTGCCGCAAGGACATCTCGGACAAGGCGATCAGGCACGCGTCCCGGGCTGGCATGTGACGGCGGGCTACGGGCGCGCCGCCTGGCGGGCGTGTCTTGCCATGGACTGATAGCCGCGTGGGCTTGCCCCGCGTTTGCGCCGCTATTTGTGCGCGATTTGCCCCAGACCGTGTGCGTGCCAAGTACCGTTCTGGAGGGGGAAAGCGGCGATGAATCGCCGCACTCCAAAGGGGGAAAGCGGCGATGATTCGTCGCACTCCAAAGGGAGAACGCGGCGATGAATCGCCGCACTCCAAAGGGGAAAGCGGCGATGAATCGCCGCACTCCAAAAGCAGACCCACTGCGCCGGCGCATGGTTGACGAATCGCTTGCGCTCGCCAAGACCTTACTGCAACTTCGGCAGC
>JAMOAF010000349.1 GCA_023621895.1 Planctomycetota bacterium | reverse complement strand
CGACGGAGGAGGGCGATCCCAGTTCATGCTCGTGACGATTGTAGCATCCGGGAGCAATGGCCGGGTACGCCCCTGAACGCGTGGAGGCGGGGTAAACGGAATCCGGCCCCCTGTCGCGTGCTGAGACCTTCCACAGGTCAGTTCCCCCCAATAGAGGTAAAGTGTGGGATTTCAGTTCGAGACGTTGATCTGATGATTCGCGACCGCTAGACTTTCACGCGTGTCTTTTCGTCTGGTTTAAAGGGTCCAGGCCTTGCCACATACAACACTCTGATTAAACCGGAAGACGACGATTGACGAGGTAGCGTGCCTGCAAGATTTGGAGGAAAGTCCGATGCATGAGCAGAAAAAGAACCGTCGTGAGTTCCTGGCCACTGTTGGCGCCGCGAGCGCCGCATCGATTCTGGTGCGACCTGGCGAAGTCCGGGGCGCGGCGGCGCCGGAAGACAAGGCACGGCTCGCGATCGATGGAGGGACGCCGGTACGAAAGAAGGCACTCTCCTCTCCGCCCTACGGGCCCCAGTTCTACGATGACGTGGAGAAGAAGGAACTCCTCGAAGTACTCGAGTCGAGGTCTCCTTTCCGTTGGGGAGCTCCGGATTCCAAGGCTCTCAAGTTTGAACAGGCGTATGCCAAGCACATCGGTGTCGAGTATGCCATCGGCGTGACCTCGGGCACGACCGCGCTATACACCGCCATGGCGGCGCTGGAAATTGGGCCCGGCGACGAGGTGATTCTCCCGGCCTGGACCTGGTACGCCGACTACGATGCCGTTGTCCTCTGTGGAGCCCTGCCGGTGTTCGCCGAGATCGACGAGTCGTTGGCCATCGATCCGGACGATATCGAAGCCAGAATCACGCCGCGCACCAAGGCGATTGTCCCGAGCCACCTCCAGGGAGGCGTGGCCGACATGGACGCCATCCTGGCGATTGCCCGCAAGCACAAGCTTCTTGTCGTCGAGGACTGCGCCCAGTGCTGTGGCGGACGCTACAAGGGGAGGTACGTCGGCTCGATCGGCGACATGGGAATCAACAGCTTCCAACTCAGCAAGACGATCACCGCGGGCGAAGGCGGCGCCGTAACCACCAACAATCCCACGCTCTTCGAACGGGCCCTCCGCTTTCATAGCGTCGGCTCGCTTCCGGGACCATACAAGGAGGCACTCAAGGGAGGCCTGCTGGCGAGTTTCGCCTCGTGCAATTTCCGCATGAGCGAGTTCACCGGCGCGGTCCTCTACGGCCAGTTGCAGAAGCTCAACACGATCTGCGAGGCCGTGCGGCGCAACAACCGGAAGGTGCGCGAGGGGATCGCCGACCTGCCGGGGCTCAAGCTGCGAAAGTCGGCGGACGTCGAAGGCGATCTGGGGGCGACCGTCTTCTTGGTCTGGGAGACCAAAGAGCTTCGCGACAAGTTCCTGCGGGCCCTGCGGGCCGAGGGAGTCGGTGGCTCGCCGCCGGGCGGATCGGCGGTCCTGCCGAGAGACCAGCGGATCGAAAACAAACTGACGATCCACCCAGACTGGCCTTCGTTCCAGACGCCTCAGGGCAAAGCCATCAAGTACGGCGCCGACTCCTGCCCGCGGACGATCGATATCCTGGATCGAACGGGAGGCGTGCTGATGAATCCGAAACACACCGACGAGGACGTGCAGGACATCATCGCGGCCATCCGCAAGGTCTACCTGGCCATGCGCACGGCTTAGAGTCTCCGCGAGGCGCAGAAATCGGACGGCTTGACGCGGCGGGGCAACGGCAGTCAATCCCCCAGCAACTTCTCTATCGGTTTTCCTTCGGCGGTGGGAAGCTCGATACCCAGGATCTGCGCGATCGTTGGGGCGATATCGATCGCGCGGATCTTGCCCAGCTTCGTCCCCGCCTTGAGTCCCGGCCCGCTGACGATGCAGACCGAGAGCATGTCGGGCTGATCGGGGAGATAGCCGTGGGTGCCGCTGAGCGTTGGCTTCTTGATGACGACACGGTCGCCGTCAGAAGCCCCTGAGAAGGCGTATTCGCTCTTGGCGGCCAGCCACAAATCGGCCCCACGAGGATTCTGTTGGGGGGTGGGCTGGCCGATCTCGGCAAACTCTGAACTGTCGAAGACGGCCTGGATTCCTTCCAGCTTGCCCAATTCGCCGCGGAGTTGCCGGGCAATCTGCTCGCGCCGCGCCTCGTCGACGATGTAGACGCCGCACGCCCCGCCCTCGGCCATGCAGTAGGCCGCCCGCTTCTCCGCAGCGCCCGACCCCTCAATAAGCCCCAGTTTCCGAAGAACGACGTTCGGCCGGATCTCGTAGTTCACGGGGAAGAAACCGTGATCGCTGAGAACGAAGAGCGTCGTCTTTCCAGCCAGGGGAGACGCCTCGATGGCCTCGACCAGATCGCGTATCCGATCGTCGGAGTAGCTGGCAACCCAGTAGGCCTCGTCGGATCGCGGCCCGTGCGCATGCTGGACGTGGTCCGGTTCAACCAGGTGCAGCAAGACCAGGTTCGGAGAGTGTTTGCGGACGAGTTGGCGAACCATGCGCGTGTAGAGCCAGTCGCGAGGCACGCCGCCGCCGGGCATCGAGCACCAGGCATTCTGCTTGTCCACCGGCCACCCCTCCCGGCGCAGTTCGTCGAGCCACGCCCGCGTCCCATACTTCGGCCAGGCGTCGGCCTCGAACATGTCAGGCACGGTCCAGTCGAGGCTCGCGGCTTCGCGGCTGGCAGGCCAGCAGACGGCCGCCGTCTTCAGGCCGGCCTGATGGGCCACATCATAAATCGTGGGCGTCTGGACAGTCTGGTCCTTGTTGAAAATCCGGTCGAGGATCAGAGGCACGGTCTTCCCCGTGGTCCGATCGAAGTAGCTGTTGCCCACCACGCCATGCCGAGCCGGGGTGGCGCCGGTGGCCAAGGTCGTGTGCGTTGGCCAGGTGACGGTTGGAAACGCGGCGATCATGCCCCCTTCCGCTCGGGCGCCCTCCGCCGCCAGTTTCCGCATCACGGGTACGTCGGATTTCGGATCATCGATATGGAAGTTGGCCAGGCCATCGATCGTCACCATGATCACGCAACGATCCTGGCGCGGCTCCGCCTCAGCCGGGCGATTGCCCAACGCAAACACCAGAGCCACCAAGATGAACAGTAGACGCCGCAGACGATTCATGAGCCGTACCTCCACAAAACCAGGCATGACAGACCGTGGTGACATCACTACCAGAGTCCAATCGGAGCACGCACGCCCATTCTCAGCCCCGCCGGCGCCAAAGTCAAGAATCGGCGGGCTGAGTGGTTGACAGCAGTTGCGTCATGGCGAGGGGGCACAAGCCACCCAGATATCTTGGCCCCTTGGCATGCGTCCCAGAACAGGATATACGTATTAATGTTGGAAACGTCCTAGTGAGTCATTTGCTACGACTTCTTTATTCGTTATCGGCGTCCCTGGAGCGCTCTAGCCAGTTCAACCATTCTGACGAATTCCGCGCGATAGCCTCGAGGGTCGTCGCCCTTGCCGGACTGCGCCGTTTCGAGGACCAATTCGTAGGTGCCGTCTCCCCGGTGCTCGGAACTCCGCAGCAACATGCCGAAGCAGGCCACGGCGGCGGCGAAGTGGAAATCGCCCGTCGCGCCGTCCAGCGACATGCCCGCATCGCTGACGGGGAAGGAGATCTGTTCGGAAGTCTCGGCGGCCGTTTGCTTGTAGCGGAGCCGCAGGGTGAGCAACTCGTCGCTTGCGGCCGCCTCGCTGGGCACACCGGCTTGCTGATACTTCGACGGCTCGGCCTGCGGCAGATGGACCTCCTGGCCCGCGGGGATCAACTCGTAGAGCGCGGTGACGGTATGGCCGGCGCCGATCTCGCCCGCGTCTTTCGTATCGTCGCGGAAGTCCTCGTCGCGAAGCAGCCGGTTCTCGTAGCCGATCAGCCGGTAGGCGCCGACCTGCGCGGGATTGAAGTCGACCTGGATCTTCACGTCCTTTGCGATCGTGACCAGCGTTCCGCCCAGTTGCTCGACGAGCACCTTGCGGGCTTCGTGGATGGTGTCGATGTAGGCGTAGTTGCCGTTGCCCTTGTCGGCGAGCTTCTCCAGCGTGGAGTCTTTGTAGTTGCCCATGCCGAAGCCGAGACACGTGAGAAACACTCGTTCCTTGGCCTTCTGCTCGATCAAACGGATCAGGTCGCCCTGGTTGGTGACGCCCACGTTGAAGTCGCCGTCGGTGCAGAGGATCACCCGGTTAATGCTCTCGGCGCTGGAGTTCTCCTCCGCGACTCGGTACGCGAGTTGAATTCCCTCGCTTCCGGCAGTGGAGCCGCCCGCCTGAAGGCGATCCAAGGCGGCAAGAATCGCCGGCCGCTCTTCACACGACGTCGGCGGCAGCACGAGGCCCGCGGCACCGGCATAGACCACGATCGACACCCGGTCGCGGTCCGAGAGATTCTGAACCAGCATCCCCATCGCCGCTTTCAACAAGGGTAGCTTGTTGGGCTGCTCCATCGAACCCGATACGTCGAGCAGGAAGACCAGGTTCGCCTCGGCCCGCTGCTCTGACTCAATCACTTTGCCCTTCAGCCCGATTCGGGCCAGCCTGTGTCCGGGATTCCACGGGCAGGAGGCAACTTCCACATGGGCGGAGAAAGGAGCCTCGTCTTGGGGCGGCTCATAGTCGTAGTCGAA
>JAMOAF010000105.1 GCA_023621895.1 Planctomycetota bacterium | reverse complement strand
AGCGCAATTAGAATGCCGATGATGGCGATCACCACCAGCAATTCCACCAACGTGAAGCCGGATTTGTGAAAACGACCTGACATGAGCACTATCCTCCCGTTGAGACTGTGGGAACATGACTTTCGAGAGAGTGTCAAGACAGACAATAGCAGTGGCTGTTACCGCAAGACAAGGTTTAAAGCATGCAACATGGAAATAATTATAAGTACATAGAGGAGAGTACACAATAGAAGGGCATACTAATATCTAGACTTGGTGATGCCATTTCCGCTTAATGCTCACATCATAGCCCACGCGAGGGGGCAGGGCACTCTGAGTGGGGGTAGCCCGGGAGAGCGTAGCCCGACTAGAGTTCCGCCAGCCCCCGTCGCGGCGTGTGCAGCAGGCTGGCAAGGAGGGCAAGCAGCGGTATCACGATGATGCGTCCGTAGATAGAATGGCTGCTGGAAACTGCCTTGGAAGTGGTAATCAACGGTTCCTGAACCTCTGTCTTGGTAGCAACTTCGGGAGAGCGAACGGTGGTGGCCGTGGGTCTTTGCGGAATTCGACTCTGCTTGGGAAGCTTGGTTGTCGCGGCGTCGGCTGCCGTCGCCGTGCAAGCTACGGCGGGCGAGCCGAACTTGCCGGGCGACGTTCCACCAGCAATCAGACTGTTCAACTGCGATTTCAATTGGGCTCGCTGGCCACCGAGCGCGTCGTTGCCCCACGGTAGCGTGCGGCCATCGCTGCCGGAGGATTGGGCCGAAGTGGATGCCCAGGAATACTTCAACTGGCATCGGCAGTTCGGCAACAACGTCGTCTACTGTCAGGCGTACTGTTCCAGTGGCTTCGCGCTGTATCCGAGCAAGCTCGGTCCCGTGGGCAAAGGTAAGGCCGCGGGGCTGTTTCCCGAACTGTACGCGTTGGCGCGGAAAGCGAAACTGCCGGTCTGGTCGTACTACTGCGTGTCGGCGGACCTCTTCCAGTCGCGCGAGCATCCCGAATGGATCGTGCCGGGCAGCATTCCCGAGTCCTACGGCCATGGTGGTTTCTTCGGTCCAGAGACGCCCCATGCCGAGCTGGTCTGCGCACGCCTGCGCGAATTCCTGAAGGACTATCCCGTCGACTGGTTGCTGCTGGATTGGTTTGTCTACGGCTCATTGAAACCGGACGAAGCCCTGGTGCAGCCGGCGGAGTTCGTGAAGCAGCCGTTTCAAGAGATCATCGGCCGGCCCTTGCCAGCCAAGCCTGCGGACATCACGCCCGCGGAGCATCTGAAATACAAGCGGGTCATCTTGGAACGTCAGTTCCGGGCCTTGCAGCAAGCGGTTCGGGAGTCCAGCCCCCACACCAAGATCATTTTCAACGTGCCCTTTCACAGGGCGGACGAGGTCCTGTGGCGGGACCACCCGATGCTGGCGGAGAGCGACGGCCTGTTCGCCGAATCGTCCGACGAGGTGGTAGGCTGGCTCTTGCGGGTGCGCAAGCCGGGGCAGCGAGTAATGACGACGATCATTGGCCGCGGCAAGGGCGTTACCGATCCCGGCTCCTGGAAAAAATGGTACGACCAGGGCTGCGATTTCTTCGGCTACGCTTGGGGCACGCCGCCCTCCTTCCTGCCCACGGCGATGTACTGCGAGGAACTCAAGGTGGTGAAAGCGGCCTTCGCCGAAATGCAGAGACTGGATGCAGACCGGCTGAGAGAAGTTCGGCGATAGGCACCCCACCCGTCGCCGGATTCGTGGGACTTCGGCTACCCGCCCAGGGGCACAAGGGAAACACGCAAAATGAGCTGGAACCCGACCCGAGGAACAACGTTGCTCATGACCCTTCTGATCCTCTGTCTCTCGGCCTCGCTGGCCCGAGCGGAACTGCGGGTGGCGAAGATCTTCTCGGATCACATGGTGCTGCAACGCGATCGGCCGGCGCCGATTTGGGGATCGAGCGCGCCTGGTGAAGCGGTGACTGTCACCTTTGCGGGCCAGACACGGCGTGCCACGGCCGACGCCCAAGGCCGGTGGCGCGTCACGCTCGATCCGCTGCCGGCCAACGCGACCGGACGCGACCTGGCGGCGACCGCCGAGGTCGCGCGGCCCCAGCAGGTAATCATCCGGGATGTGCTCGTCGGCGAGGTTTGGTTTACGGCCGGTCAATCGAACATGATGATGGGACTCGCCGCCGTGACCGGCGGGGCGGAGGGTTTGAAGCGGCTCGAAGCCTGTCCGCATCTGCGCGTTGCCAATATCCCGGGCCAGGAATCGCAGTCGCCTGAACCGCAGCCCGATTTGCAGCAGGCGGTCTCCTGGACCAAGCCCCCCATCAACGGCGGCTACTCCGCGGTCAGCGGCCTCTTTGCCGAAAAGCTCTATCGCCACCTGGGCGGCGAAGTGCCCGTCGGCATGATCACGGCGGTGGCGATCGTGCCGGCCGAGGCCTGGGTGGACGCGCAGGCCCTGACCGACTCGCCGCCGCTGAAACACCTGCTCAAGAGCCCCCTGAACATGACGTCGAAGTGGTTCAACGGCATCATTGCGCCGCTTGGCCCCCTCGCCCTCCGCGGCGTGCTGTACTACCAGGGCGAATACAACGGCGGCCGTGGCGCCGAGTTCCAGGTGCTGTTGCCCGCGCTGATCCAGAGCTGGCGCAACTCCTTGGAGCAGCCGAACCTGCCGTTCCTGTTCGTCCAGCTTCCGGGATTCATCGAGCATCGTGCGGACCAGGACCGGCAACTGGACATGGACGCGGCCACCTTGGCCGCTTTGCACCAGCCGGCGCTCTCCGGTGTGTGGACCGGCTTGCGCGAGGCCCAATTGAACGTCTGGCGCAGCGTCCCGCACACCGGCATGGCCGTGACGATCGACGTGGGGGAGCCGTACGACATCCATCCGAAACAGAAGGCGCCGGTGGCCGAGCGCCTGCTGCTGAGCGCTCGGCGGGTGGCCTACGGCGAGAACGTCGAGGGGAATAGTCCCGTGCCCGCCCGCGTCGAAGCCGACGGCGAGCGTTTCCGTGTGACCTTCGAGCACGTGGGCGGCGGTCTGGTGGCCAAGGGCGCGACGCTTGACGGCTTCGACATCGCAGGCGAGGACCTCGTCCTGCGCCGGGCCCAGGCCCGCATCGACGGCGGCAGCCGAGTCGTGGTCTGGCATCCGGAGGTGAAGCGGCCCACGCTGCTGCACTACGCTTGGGGGAGCTTTCCGTTATGCTCGCTCTACAACTCCAGCGGCCTCCCCGCGACGCCGTTCGAGCACAAAGTTCGGGAACGCATCCACCCCGCGGACGCGGCCCGCTTTGCTTTCCGGAACCAGACTTTCGAGGAAGGTCCGCCGGACAAGCCCGAGATGGCCGCGGACTGGGTGCTGGACAAGGGCGCGGTGCGGACGCGCGAGCGGGCCAGTGACGGTGAGTGGTCGTTGAAGCTTCCGGCCAAGGAGGCCCGCGCCTCGCAGAACGATATCGCCCGAGGCTTCGGCTGCGTCTGGAACTGCGATCCACTGCTGCCGCTGGCGGTTCGACCTGGCTGTGTGGCCGCCTACTCGGTCGACATGGCGGTCACCGGCGGCAAACCGCTGTCCGCTTACTTGCGGTTGTGCCAGAGCGCCAACGCCTCCGGCTACCAGTTCTGGGGCGGTGTACCGCTGCCGCGCACGGCCAGCGCGGTGTTCGTGCGCCGCCAGATCGCCGCCGTCTTCGCGCCTGTTTTCGACTTGAGCGGTCCCGATACGGCCGGCGGACTTTTCTCCCATCAGAACAACGCCGAGGGTGCAGTCTTCTTGGACAACTTCTCCGAAGTGACGCTTCTCCGGCCGCTGTTGACCGTCAGCGACACCGGGCCCATCACGCTGGCCCCGGCGAAGCCGGGACAGAGCGTCGTCTCGGCGCCGCGCACCGTCACCAACGGACAATGGCGCACATGCCCGCGCCAGCTTGACGACGCCCCGGCCGAGCCAGTGCCCACGGTGCTGTACGGCTTGGCCGGTTGCCCGCGAACGGAACCGCACCACATGCAGCGGCTGGCGGCGCCCTGCGACGACGTCGGCGCAGTGATCCTCGGCGAGCAGGCTGAGTTGTTCGAGTTTCTCAGCGAGCATCGGGGGGCGGCGCCGCAGACGCTGCGACTGCTGGGCGCGGACGGCGCCAGCGGCCTGCGCGGAGGCCCGACTGCCGAGTCGGAATCGGTCGTGGTCCGGTTTCGGGGCGCCGACCGTTCCGGCGAATATCGGGCGACCCTGCGGATCGTGACGCAGGCCATGAATGCCGGCGTGCTGAGTGCCGGCCAGCCCGGCGAACCGCCGATCCATCTCCACTACCTCGACATCCCGCTCGGCGTCCGCGTGGGCCAGCAGAATCCGTGAGAATTCGAGTCGCGTGTCGGTCATGACCGGCGCACTGGCAACAGGTTGCGGCGTTGGCGGTGCAAAAGCGAGAGGAACAGGAAGACCGCTGCGAAGAAGATGCCTGCGGGTAGGGATCGCCCTATGCCCGAGGCCCCCTGGGATACGCTCGATCTTGCCCCGCCCCGTGGCCCCGAATCCGGGGCAGGCTTCGCGCGGCCGCTCACTCCAGTGCCGCAGATAGCCGAAATTGCGCCGACTCCCATGTCTTGCCATGGCATGGACAAATCACAGGTCAGTGGGCGCCGGCGGAATCAACGCGATGGAGCTCGGTCCCTTCG